>JAUZPI010000119.1 GCA_030706015.1 Bacillota bacterium | reverse complement strand
TGCTTTGCTATAATTTACTACATTTAAAGAAAAACTATAGCAGCCTTGTGCAACCGTTGGTTTGTACAAGGTGGACCAGCCGCAGGCCTGCGGTGAGCGTAGACTGCAGTGTAAATAAACACTACACTCTGTGCGTAAACAAGAACTGACTACTTTAGACAAGCTATTTGAACCGCAGGAACGAGGATATCTAATAGCTTGTCTAAAGTTTCCTTATTTGTACTTAGCTTTGCTTACCGTTTAACTATCCATCTTTTCAGGATAGTTAAAAAGGTTAGGAAAGCGGTTGAGGAATACCCCAGAAAAGACCCTATAAACCTACCCTGAAGCAACAGGCTGTCTTTTAAAGCGTGCTGCCACTGCATAGGAAGTTATGCTAAAAAAATGAATGTAATTGAGTTGAGCTGAGTTTAAAAGCAGACCCAAAAGGAATACCTAACAGGCTTTTAAGCCAGCGAAACGGAGTGAAATGAATGATTGAAGTATGCCTTCCTGTGCCCCCAGAGCCCTGCCCTAAAAAAGTCCCTAAAGGAATACCCAGATAAAACTTTGAGCAGCAACAAAAGTTTGATAGGTAAAATGGCTGAGCCGAGCATCCTGTTTATAAACGTAAGCCAAAACTTAAACAGCAGCTGCATTATATGCGAAAAAGCGAGGCGGGCTATAAGTAACCACCGCAGTATTTTCTATAAATATAAAAGAATCCTATATATACAGTATAGGGAGTAGTATCTATATATCTATTATCCATCTATGACAGTAATACACCTGGTACATGAACATAATAATAAGCAATACTAACGATAGAAGGAAAAGTTAAACTGAGGGGTTATAATTCGGATAGACAAGCCTATTTCCTTCTTTTCAGGAGATAGGCTTGTCTATCCATTCTGCTTTGGTACTTAGCTTTTATTTGCTGTGAAGCGTGCTGCAGAATGTCTTTTTATTCTGCAGCAAAGCGCAGCAGCAATTAAAAGCGGTTAAGAAACACCCTGGAAAAGACCCCATAGGAATACCCAAAAGGCAGTGAGCTGTCTTTTCAAGCTGACTGCCACCTGCGCAGTAAAAGGTACTGAGGGAACGAATGAAGTCGTAAGGCAGCTGCTGTCCTAGAGCGTAATGTAGAGAAAGAGGTACTTTTTACTGTGCCCCTAGAGGAATACCCCAGCAAATTAAAAACTAACAAAGGCCTTTAAAGTAACACTGCATTTCGCTTAAGGCGGCCTTAGGCGAAGTGCCACATAGCACTTAATACTTCAACTTTCCCAATTTTTAATTTCGTAAATCTCAGATTTACGAAGTTAAGACCCCAGAGCACTGCCACAGAGCACAGGACAAGCTTGTAGTGCCGCCATCTTTACAGGCGAGTGCTGGAAGCTTGTCCTGTGCCAATGACCCAAGAGGAATACTTCAGGGGTTCGGGGTGCTCCCGAATATAATTTTAGACTTTAAAAAAGTATGGTGAGCAATGTTTTTATGCTGACCATACTTTTTTAAAGTTTCCGATTTATAAAATACCCACAGAGACGGGCTGAATGGTTGCTGGGTTTGGGGCGCAGCATCCCATTTTGATAATAAAGCTTTCCACTACCTCTACTGGTGAGTAGCGTAAGTGGAGGTAGTGGAAAGGTGTCCTAATTAGTATAATTTTTTAGCCTTTGAATTCATATTTTATGGATAATGTGAAGTTCAATACGCGTTGTGGCTTTAAATATAATACGGTTTCCTGTAACACCTCTATTGGAAGTTTTGTATCACTGTAATAAAATATCTGATTACAAGAAAAGCATCATGATAGGAATTTGCAGACCACCTATTTATCACCAAAAACTCATAAAATATATGCCACTCGTGTACGTGTCACCTATATTTATATAACTATTAATATTCCAGCCTATTTATTTCTTTAATTACAAGCGATATCTGGCAGATAATAGCTACTATTTATTTTTGTTTAACATAAAGTATACATCATCGCCGGTTTGATAATGATTACAAATTATTTTACAATAATTCAAAATATCTATTGCACTTAAATTAGTTTCAACAAATATATCGTCACTAATTTTATATGGAGAATTCATATTATCAGATGTGCCATTTATTATATATCTTTCTCGTCCAGTAAAATCTTTATGTCTAACTAAGTTATAAAAAATTGCACTATCTAATTCAAACAATTCTCTACACAACACTCTCATTAGATCTTTCCAAGATGAAACGCTATACTCCATATCCATAATAATAAGTTGTTTTGGCTTTTCCCCAGTAATATTAATATCTGTTAAAATGCTATATAAAGAAGTATAATCAATTATTCCTACTTTTTCCTTTTCGCTATTATACTTTTCAGGAATACTCCATATTTTCAATGCAATTTCAAACATTTTTTTTGCACGGTCTCTAATTGATGTGTCATTCCAATTATTGTATTCACAAATATTTCTGCAAATTGATATATTAGATGTTTTAAAGATTTCCTTTTTATCAATAAAACTTTTATTTGAAAGTTCTGAATTATATCCTGAAATTGTTAAGTTACCTATAGTGTGTAAATATTGTGCATGAATTTCTTCAAATTTTTTTCCTAATTCAATTTGCCACTGTGGAGTGAGTGTTTGTGGCATTATATGCTCTGTTGTAATATCATTTGAAAAATAAATCTTTTCCTTTGATAAATAGTTTTCTAATTGGCATAAAGCATATTTATCAATTTTACTTTTATATAAATCCTTCTGAATAAATTCAATTTCAAATTCTTTGTTCCTAGGAAATGTTCCTGAAGATGATTTTTTTGATAAAATACTTAATACCTTATCTAAATACAAAGTTTCCTTGCTTTCCTCTATTTCACTAATTAAATTTGCAAATATTTTGTTTAAAGCATTTGTAGGATAACCACAAATCTGTCTTCTAAATATATAGGAAATAAAAACATTTAGTATTTCTATCAACTCATCATCAGAAATCTTTTTATATGCAAAGCAATCATCAAAAATATATAATAATACTGGATATATAGTTGTTGATTTAAGTTGTTGGAATTGTTCTAAGCAGTAATTTATTTTAACGTTAGATGAATTAAAATATAAAAAGTACGAATAGTATTTTGCGAAAACTAACAAATCTTCCAGTAGACCTTGCTCATCAAAATTACTTTTAGGGTTCGTTGCAAATTCTTTAAAATTTTCATAAACTTTATCTTTTGTTGAGATTGTAGATGTTTTCATTGTTAAATAATCACGAACAAAATCTGATATCTTATTATTGCTAAGTAGTTTTTCCACTTTCATCCAGTACTCTTTATATAATTTAGCTTGTTCGTCATATGTATGATTCATAAGCAAAAAGTTTCTAATTAAATCTGCTTGTGTCAAAGATAATCCAGTTGAATTAAGGCTTTCAAAAATCAATTGTGGGTTCTCTGATTTTTTGTCTTTTTCTAATTGAATGTAAACAAGCTCTATGTTATTAAGCGCATTATATAATTGGTCAGGTGATACACTTGATTCTGAAACTAAACTTTTAAAAAGCATATAGTTATTGTAAATATTTGTATTGGTGTTTATATTTTCGTTAGATAAAATATTTTGATAAGCAGACATATCGCTTTCAATAGGTTTTAATTTTATTCTTAAAGCCTCGGGGGCTCTTTTATTGATTATATAAGATTCATATATATCTTCTTTAAGTTCTTCATCTTGAATTGCATCATATAAAGCTTTTAATAACAAAGTAATACTTGTTATTCTTTGTTGCCCATCAATTAATACCAATTCCATAAAAGTAGGTTGAACATAAGAAATAACATATACAACTGTTCCTAAAAAGTGTTCTATCTGAAAATCGCTTAAAGCAATTTTTTCGATATCCTTAAATAGCCTCCTACAATGCTCAGATTGCCAATCATAATTTCTTTGGTATACAGGAATATTAAAAGTCCTTTTTCCTGAACCTAAAAATTCTAATAATCTAATTTTGTTTGCTTCCAAAATTACCCCTCCTATATCTATATAAGAACTTTTATAGTACTAATTGAATTCTATATTTAACACCTTTTAAAGTATGATCAAGTGGTTCTATCCATATGTCCATAGGCTACTGGTACCAGTTGCCTAAATATCCTCCTTAAAATACATATAACACCTTAATATACCTAATTAGTCATTCTACATAGCACTTAAAAATCCTTCATTATTGTACAACTTTCCAAACCCTTCATCACAAACACTTAGAGAATTTGTTGCAGTACCTATATTCGTGGATCTTTATGATCATAAATATAGATGATTCGATTTGAAAAGCATTAGTAATTATTAACATAGAAGTCTTATTTACCTATCGTCTATAAACACCTAATAGGCAGTTCACTATACCATATCGTACAGAACAAGCTCGCAACACCGCCATCTTTTCAGGTGAGTGCAGTAAGCTTGTCCTATAAAGAAGACCCCTGAGGAACACTTTAGTGGTTCGTGTTGCTCACGAATATAATTTTAGAGTTTAGGTAAACGTGGTGAGCAGTTTTCACATGCTGTCCACGCTTGTCTAAAGTTATTGATTATGGGTTTAATAAGTAGCACTGAGTTAAGACCTATTTTATATTTTATGGATAATGAGAAGTTAAATAAAGCTTGTTTATAAATTTCTTTCATTAGCATACTTCTCAAAAATCCAGTTTCTCACAAAAACATTTTCTGGCTGACCAATAAACTGGTAGAATATTGATTCCGGAAAATATCCTTTTGATTTTATTACCGAATCAAAATATTCACCAATGCCATCTCTATATGCAAGTTCACGTATTATCTTTTCGGTATCTTCATACACTTGTCTGCTTCTTAGTTTTCCAACAGAATATTTATTTTTGAATTCTGCAATTGGAAATAGTCCACTTTCATTTTTAGTATTGGCCCATACTTCCAATTTCGATAAATTACTAGAATCTGATGCCAAAATTTCATGAATAGCATTTGTGCATACTACATAACTCCAAATTTCATCTAAAGTACGCATATTGCTCCAGCCTTTTCTAACTTCTATTATACTTGTAAATAATCTAACAATCAGTGTAGAATTTCTACGTACATCAACAGGTATAAAAGTTCCTAAAACAGCTTTTGCACCTGCTCGAATAAATAAATCCCCAACTGAAACAACACCTCTCCCCCTAGGAGAAACATGACATGCACTTAATAATACTACTGGAGGGACACTAATATCATTATCATCTACCATCCACATATCGTTTCCTATTACCAATCCCGCCTTATTGCATTCAATGTTATATCTTCCATGTGCAGATACCAATAGAATATCAGCGTCCGCATGTTTTTTTAACATGCTTTTAAATTCATTTATTGAAGAAATTTCTTCAACAACTAACTGCATATCCTGATTATGCTGAATCATTTCCCTTAATACATTAGTAAGTCCATCACAATATCGTCTTATGTAATCTGTCTTTTCAACACATTCAGCTACAATCACCTTGCACTTTTTGCCAAAATATACTTGATTATCCTTTACCGTTTCATATTGAAATGCCTTTGTTAATGGCGTTAAAGGTCTATATATAATAGGTTTTATACAACATAAAGGAGCAGAACATCCTGGCAAAATAGCTAACCCTATTGGAAAGTCGGAAAACACTGTTATTTGTGAGACATACTCTATAATGTTTAAATCAAATTGCTCCAACTTGCTATTAAGTATTTTCCCAATTTTTTGTAGTGCTCTCCAAATATATTTATTATCAATTTTTGTTTTGTAAGATTCTGCTGCTTTTTTACAATGCTCCTCTAATTTTGCTAATTCTGCAAAAGCCTCTTGTGGAACGAAATCAATATTTAAATATAATGCATTCTTTGCCATTGCACGATGGTAACCTAGGATATTAACTACTTCACGTTCATTTTCAGGCAATTCTTTTAATCTTCCTGCATTTTTAATCTGATATTGCATTATCCCTGGCATTGTTATTACAAGAGGCACTCCTCGAAAATTTATATTTTCTTTCAAAAGCTTATCTAATTTTTTTCCGAATTCCCTGTCTCTTTTTGATACTGCATTAGCTAGCTCTATAATTCGATGATGCATAGAAATATTAAATTGATTGCAACTATCAACATTTTTGAACTTCTCAGCATCTTTCATAATTTTCTTCAATAAACCAAATTGATTGGCAAGTGGTAAAAGAGTCAAAATTCCTCTTGTATTACTATTAGTTAAGTTACATTCTATATCTTTGAGCCCAGTGCCGTCGTTAGTAGTATTCTGGATTATATGTGTTTGGAGTTTGTCCCATTGTTCGTGTAATAAATCAGAAGAAAGTTCCGAAGTTTTAACAATACCTAATAAGCTTTTAGGAATTGTTGAATCCTTCATTACCTCTTCATACACCTCGTCCTCACATATTATTAATGTTGGATTAACTAAACCTTTATTGATAATTTGCTGAATCTTTCTATCACTCACACAGTAAGGGAATGGTATTATATTGTGTGGTTCATCATGGCCACCTAATATTAGGTCAATATCCATTTCAGTAACATCAAACCCCATTCTCGGTAAATGTAGAACATACCATAGTGCAGGAATAATATTGTTTAACTCATCGTCCCAAATATGTGTTGTTCTTGAATAATCTATATCCTTTATTCCTAATATCGGATTATAATTTGGTTCTAATCGTTCCGTTTTAAATATTATATAATAGTTAAATATGAACAATTTAACTTGTTCTTCATAGTTCATAATAAATTCTCACCTTTTCCAATTTTATTTTTATTAAAGAAAAATAACTTTATTTTCTTCATATTTTTTGACTTTTACTATATCACTTGTTTATACTATTGATATTTTATCAACAACTATACTTAGTTGCTGATTATACAATTAAATAAAAAGCGTCCATTAATCAAACATTTTCTATACTATCTTCCCAAAATATTGTTTTATATCTAGTATATTAGTGTAAATAAACTATTTTTTATAACTTTGTCACCAATTTTTATTAGCGAAATCATATCATTTTCACTGTATTCTATTTCGGTATTTAGTGTATTTATATATGAATTAACTATGTCTAATCTCAATATATTGTTATTTGAATTATCTTGTAATATTTTTAATAAATTAAATTCCGATAAAGCATGCTTTCCTTCATGATGTAACTGAATTCGTTTATCTACAAAAATATATAATACTTGAGGAAAATAAGGCCTATTTCTAACACGTTCATTACTATCAAATATTAAATCTAAATTTTTTTCATCCAATTCTAAGAAATACTTATGTTTAAATAATTGTTTATTAAATATTTGGTTAACAGAATCGCATATTTGATCATACTTTTTTCCTTTTAAAAATACATTTTCTTTCCACTTACATTCTATAATCAAAACACTATTAGATATTTCATCATATAATGCTACATCAATATCACTTTTTAAATCTCCACCATTGAACTTATGCAATTTGTCAAAATACAATTTATTACTTGCTACCACAATATTTTTATAGTTTTTACATTTGGCTATAATATTATCAACTAAAGATTGGGAAACTGTACTGTCTCTCTTTTCAATTTTAATGGACTTCTCATAATGACCGTTCACTATAGAAAATTGAAAATCATTCATAATAAAGGATGATGGTATCCATAATATTTTGTTATTAATATTAAGTAATGGATATTCATTAATTCCCCCTGTTAGATGACTAATTATTGTAAAATAATCAATGATGCTAATTATTTCATCGTTATTTATATTAAAAAATCTTTTTATAAGCTTTATTAAATCTTCTTTATTATAAATTATAGGCAACTTAAATAATAAATTACCTTCCAAATCAAATAAGGTATCCTTGAACATATTTACCTTCGATAAATACATGAACACTGCAATAACATCGATTAATTGTTGCTTGTTTATAATTACTTCACTTGAAAATTCTAAACCAATTTTATCAACATCAACTTTTACATTCTCTTTACAAGCGTTGTATATATCCCAATCTATTTTATCTATAAGTATAAATTTTTGTAAATTAATATAGTCATCTTGAGTTGGTCTTTCTCTAAGATATGTTTTGACTATTTTTTTAGTAGCTTCATTTTTTAAACTTGCTTCTCTTTCAACTTGAGATAAATCATTATGTTTCCCCCAATAATATGTATCTTGGCAATCAATTACATCCTTTATATTAGGTTTTTTTAAAACATAATTGCCATTCTCATCCTCTTCAATAAGTATTTTATTAATTCCTCTCATCTTGTTTAAGTTTTCATTTAATAAATAATTACCACATAACATAAATATTTGATGAAGACTACTTTCAAATTCATCATACTTAATTTGATTAAACTTAAATTCATTAATATCTATTTTTCTAGTTAGTAATCTTTTTAAAAACCATTCTAAAATTGTTCTTTTTGATGCTGCATCTTCATAGGTATTATCGCCAGTAAAGCTACCATTTTTAAACCCGTTTTCAATTGATAAAAGACTATAGCATATTAATTCATAGTTTGTAAAATTGATCAGTTTACTTACTAGTTCATTAAATTCCTCGTCTATCTTTTTATTATTCAAATTATAGAAATCTCTTCTAATTTCATACTCTATTTGTCTATCCATGATTTACACTCCCTCATATGTTAGCTACTTATCTTCTAAATTTATTCACTCTTGTAACAAAAACAAAATGAAGTAATTTTCAATATTATCCAATCACCTTTTTTAATAGCAGAATGACGCTGCAATTTCCAATTATAGACATAATACCTCTAAAATACTTTTACTAATTCCATTATTCTACAAATCATTTCAAATTCCTCTATAATATTAATTTTTAGTGTATAAAATAAAAGACCAGTATAGAACTCTTCTTCAGTTCTTCACTGGCCAGTACATAATATAATCCTTCAACAATTAAATTAATTTACTATCCCTAGTACCTTTTCTATTCCATCCTTGTACCATGCAGGGCAAAAAACTGAAACTTCCCTAAGTAGATCCTCTAACTCTTTTGCCCTACTCATCCAATAAGCTCCGTCTTTAATTCCATATATTTTATTCGCTAGGGTTTCAAATTCTCTTGCTTTTTTAACTACAGCCTCACTACTTAAGTTAAAGTTTTCTATATAAATATTAAGTTCAGCTCTTTTTATTTCTAATTGTTCCTTCTCCATTCTTTATCCTCCTATCTTTTATATTTCTCAATCCTAGCCTTAAGTGCGTTCATAAGCCTGTCCTGTGTTGCTCCTTTATCCTCCAGTGCAGCCATAACATCTTCGTCAACTCCACCTTCCACAACTATGTGGTGAACAATAACCTTTTCAGTCTGCCCTTGCCTATGCAGTCTTTTATTTGCCTGCTGATAAAGTTCCAGTGACCAATTAAGACCAAACCATATAACATGGTTTCCACCCTTTTGAAGATTGAGTCCGTAAGCTGCACTTGCTGGATGAGCTAAAAGAATATCTATTTTTCTAGCGTTCCAATCATCCTCATCCTTTTGGCTTTTAAGCTCTCTAACTTCCAAGCCTGTTTTTGCTAAAGCTCTTTTTATTCTTATTAAATCATGCTGAAAGCTATAAAACACTAAGGCAGGTTGTCCATTTAATCCTTCTACAAGCTCCATAAATGCCTCAAGCTTGCAATCGTGTATCTCTATTACTTCTCTGTTTTCATCATAAACAGCTCCGTTGCACAGCTGCAGTAATTTATTTGTAAGCACTGCAGCTGTGCCTGCATCTATCACATTTTCATCTACTTCTAAAAGCATTTCCTTTTCAAGCTTTTCATAAGCTGCCTTTGCTTTTTTATCAAGTACCACAGGTACCGTTATAGTAGTGCAGTCTGGAAGCTCCAGGTAATCCTCAGCCTTCATACTCACACATATATCACTTATTAAATTTCTTATAGTCTCATCTGCACCAAGCTTTGGTGCATAGGTAAAAACATGGTCTCTGTCCCTCTGATCTGGCTCAAAGTACCTTTCTCTGAATTTTGTTATATGCTTTCCAAGCCTCTGCCCACCGTCTAAAAGATATACCTGAGCCCATAAATCTAAAAGTCCATTTGGCACAGGAGTTCCTGTAAGTCCCACAAACCTTGTTATGTTCTTTCTTACCCAGGTCAAACTTTTAAATCTCTTGGCACTGTGATTTTTAAAACTGCTGAACTCATCCACTACAACCATATCAAAGGGCCAGGTATTTCTATAGTATTCCACCAACCAAGCTACATTTTCTCTATTCATAACATAAATATCTGCTGGTGTATTAAGTGCCTTTATTCTTTTACTTAGGGGTCCAAGCACTGGTATAACTCTCAGCATTTTAAGATGATCCCACTTTGCTGCTTCCTTTGCCCAGGTAGTTTCAGCTACTTTCTTTGGAGCTATGACTAAAATTTTATTTACTGCAAACCGATTATATTTAAGGTCATTTACTGCTGTAAGAGTAATTACTGTTTTGCTCAGCCGAGGCCCATATCCAAAAATAAACCTAGGGAATCATCTGCTAGTAGCCTGTTAATGCAGTATCTCTGGTAATCATGGGGTATGAACTTCATGCGGCATCACCTCCCCTAAGTGTTTTATGAATTCATCAACTTTTTCTTTGCTGTCTATGACAAGCACAGTGAAACCTAGAGCTCTTAACTTTTTATGCTGCAAGAGCTGCTTTGCTGTTGGCGTATTGTTCGGTGCCTTTAGTTCCACAAATATGCTTCTTCCACCAGGAAGCAAAACCAATCTGTCAGGCACACCAGAGTTTCCTGGAGAAACAAACTTATAAGCTTTTCCTCCAATTGCTTTAACTTTATTTCTAAGATACTCCTCAATGATATTTTCCCTCAAACTATCTCGTCCTCCTTGAGTCTGTTATCATTGCAACATCGTTCTTCTATATATACTTATATAGGCATATTAGGTATATTATATATAACCTATATATACCTATATTAT
>JAUZPI010000118.1 GCA_030706015.1 Bacillota bacterium | reverse complement strand
TGAAGTTATAGGAAAAAAGATATTTAATACAATGGGGGGCACATCTTGGACGAGTCCTCATGATTGGATTGAATGGAAATTTAAAGTGCCTCAGGATGGTATTTACAATGTAGCATTAAAATATCAACAAAACTTTAATTCGGATTTAAGCTCTTATAGAAAAATAGAGTTTGATGGTAAGGTTCCATTCAAAGAATTATTAAGTGTAAGTTTCCCTTATGGGGGATCCTGGCAATCCAAAGTATTAGGAGACAAAACCCCATATGATTTTTATTTGGCAAAAGGGGAACATACCATACGTTTATCTGTAACGAATGCGCCATATAGAAGCATACAACAAGAACTTACAAAAGCCGTTAGTAGTCTCCGTGACTTGGACTTAAGAATCCATAACATTATAGGCGTAAACAATGTTGATACTTATCGCCTATGGGATTTAAAGCAATACATACCCGATATTGATGACGTTCTGAAGAAGGATGCCGAAGTTGTACAAGAACAAGCAGCAAATCTTAGTCGGGTAACAGGTTTTAAGGAGAATTCCTATGGCGAGCTTCTTACAGCAGCATCGGATTTAAAAAAACTTTCATTAAATGTAGACAGTATACCGAAAAAGGCTGATTCCTTAAGTTCTATCTATACAAGCATCACAGATTGGAATAATAATTTGAGCACACAACCGCTTTTATTGGATTATTTAATGTTTAAAAGCAAAGTGAATACGTTTCCAGGTATAAAAGTAAGTTTAATGGACAAAATCATTTTTTTCGTTAAAGGTTTTTTTGCTTCTTTTTCACCTAATAATAGCAATACTGGAAAAATGAATGCAGATACGGTGCAAGTCTGGGTACAAAGAAATCAGGATTATGTAAATTTGATGCAGGAATATGCAAATGAATATTTTACTCCAAGAACAGGTATAAAGGTAAATGTTAATTACTGTCCTCCTGGAGGAAATTTACTGGTACTTGCAAATGCAGCCGGAAAGCAGCCTGATATTGCAACAGGGGTTGATTCTTATACAACATACTCTTTTGCAGAAAGAGGTGCCTTGGTCAATCTTAATAATTATCCAGGGTATAGTGATTTACAGAAAAATGTTGTACCGGGTTCTTTAGTTCCATACCACTATATAGGGGGAGATTACGGCCTCCCAGAAGAAGTGATTTACAATGTGTTGTACTATAGAAATGATATTTTAAAGAGATACAAATTAAACGTTCCACAGACATGGAATGACGTTACTAAGGTTATTCCTACTCTTGAAGAGCATAATAACGATTTCTTTTATCCATATGGTGACTTTCAAACCTTCTTTGCTCAGAATAATGTGGATGTATATTCCAAAGATGGGCTAAAGGTGGCCTTTAATACACCTCAAGGATATAAATCATTTCAGTTTTGGACAGATCTCTATATAAAATATGGAATGCCAGAGCAAATGGTTAATTTTTATCAGCATTTCCGTCAAGGGGATGCCCCAATTGGTATTACGCCAATTGATCAATATATTATGTTTCAGCTTGGTGCACCAGATATTTCGGGCCTATGGAATATTGCACTTGCTCCCGGTACAAAAGATCAAAATGGTACGATCCAAAGATGGGAAGCAGGAACACAAAATGGAGCTATGATGTTTAAAACAAATAAAGCTAGACAAGACCGGGCATGGCAATTTATGAAATGGTGGTTATCTTCAAAAAACCAAACTAATTTTGCAAATGATCTACAAAACTATTATGGTCCGGAGTTTATGTGGTACTCAGCTAATCCAAGCGTTGTAGAACAACAGAATTCTTGGAGTAGTGATGTGAAAAAAGTACTATTGAATCAACTGCAGTGGTATAAGCCTATTCCATTTGTTCCGGGAGGATCTTACATGACATCAAGAGAGTTATGGAATGCATGGACAGCTACAGTTGTTGATAAAAAAAATTATAGACAGCAAATGGAAATGGCGGTCAGAGATATTCAGTCCGAAATGGATGTCAAGCAGCAAGAGTTTGGCTTTAAAGATTCAAAAGGAAATGCAGGTAAATAACTAGACATAAATAAATTGCCTTAATGAGTTGGTAAAGAGGAGAGTCCAATGAAAATTAGCATTAAAAAAGATAGAATCATAAATTCAAAGATTAGAAGCGAAAAAATTAAAAGTACGTGGCTTGAAATGAAGCGAAACAAAACGGCGTATTTGTTTATAGCTCCTTTTATGATTTGCTTTATTATCTTTATTGTAGTTCCGGTTTTTACTGCGGCACTCCTTTCCTTTACTTCTTTTAATTCAATTCAACCTCCGAAGTTTGTAGGGTTGTTAAATTTTAAAATAATGTTTAGCCAAGACTCGGTCTTAATGAAATACGTTATTCCGAATACTTTTAAATTTGCTGTTTTTGTTGGTCCTATTGGGTATGCGATGCAGTTTCTTTTGGCATGGTTGATTAATCAATTACCAAAGAAATTTACAAAACTTTATGTGATGGCAATCTATACGCCATCTATTGCAGGTGGAGTGATGATCTCTACCGTGTGGGTAGTATTATTCAGTAGTGACAGGCTTGGATATTTAAATAATTTACTAATTAATTTCGGGATTATTACGCATCCCATTGCCTGGACACAGAGTCCAGATTACCTTTTAGGTATTATGATATTTGTTACGATATGGGGAAGTATGGGAGTAGGATTTTTATCTTTATTCGCTGGTCTTCAAAATGTAGATGTAACTCTATATGAGGCGGGAAAGATTGATGGGATTAAAAATAATCTGCAGGAGCTGTGGTACATTACCTTACCTTCGATGAAACCGCAAATGTTATTTGCTGCAGTAATGTCAATTGTGGGGGCGTTAAACGCAGGACAAATTGGAGTGCAGCTTTCAGGTCAAAATCCTACACCTAATTATGCTGGACAATTAATTCAAAATCATATTGAAGATTATGGATTTATACGCTATGAGCTTGGTTATGCAACTGCTATGACATTCATGCTGTTGGTAGCGGCCTATGCAATTACAAAAATAACCTGGCACTTTCTAGGAACAAAGGAGGATGAATAATGATGCGAATCTGGTTAAGAGCAAAAAAGCTTAATAGGATTAAAGGGTTTGATTTCTTCAATATAATCATCCTTACTTTATTTGCAATTATTTCAATATTACCGATTATTTTTATTATAAATAATGCATTTAAACCATTATCCGAACTATTTATGTTTCCGCCAGAATTTTTTGTCAGAAACCCAACCATGCAAAATTTTAATAATCTGTTATCAACAATGAGTGAATCATTAGTTCCTTTTTCTAGGTATTTTTTTAATAGTATTTTGGTTACATGCATAAGTGTAATTCTTACTGTTGTGTTTAGTTCAACTGCTGCTTTTGCATTTTCAAAAGGTAATTTTCCAGGTAAGGACATGTTGTTTAAACTAATCGTTGTTTCTCTCATGTTTTCTCCGGCAGCAGTGAGCATTACTCGGTATTTGGTAATCAGTAAGCTTGGACTTATTAATTCTTATGCGGCACTTATTCTCCCTCAACTTGCAATGCCAGTTGGTGTATTTCTTATTAAACAATTTATGGATCAGTTACCTAATGAACTTTTGGAAGCAGCAAAGATAGATGGAGCCTCAACTTGGATGACATTTTATAAGATTGTGATTCCTAATGTGAAGATAGCTATAGGAACAGTCATGATTTTAGCTTTTCAAACAGTTTGGATGGATTCTGACAGTTCTGCTCTTTATATCATTAGTGAAGCAAAGAAAACATTTCCTTATTTTGTTACAACTTTAACTAGTGGGTTAACAAACACAGTTGCAAATCAAGGAGCTTCTGCAGCATCGGTTCTGTTGCTTTTCTTGCCTAATTTCATTATCTTTGCGATCATGCAGAAATCTATAATGGAAACTATGGTTAATTCAGGAATTAAATAAAAATGAATGGAGGGGTGGAAATACATATATGAAAAACAAATCGATTTTCACGATTCCAATAATCATCATATTATCATTGTATATGGGTACAAGCTGTGTATTTGCAAGCGTCCCTTATCCATCATTTGCATACGGGCCTGAAGGTAAGCCATTTCGAATACAAACCCCATATATGCCAGTAAATGTGATTGGAAATAAACTATACCAAAAAGATAAATTAGGCAGATTGGTAAACACGCTTGGTCTAAATAATCCGAATGATATTTATATTGACAAAAGTGATAACATGTTTATTTCTGATAATTTTAATAACAGAGTTGTTGAAATAAATGATACCGGGGTTTTGCTTCAAGAATTCGGAATTGGTCAAGATCCAAAATCAAGGTTGAACGGTCCAGAAGGTGTATATGTATCACAAAATGGTGATGTTTATGTTGCTGATACTGGCAATCAAAGAATAGTAGTGTATAAGCCAAATGGGCAATTTATTAAAGAATACAAAAAACCTGATGATGTAAGTCTTAAAAAGATAATGTTTTCACCTATTCAGTTGTCCATAGATTCAAGAGGATTTTTATTCATTGTTTTAAGAGGTTCAAATGAAGGGATAGTTGTCCTTTCTCCTGCTGGGGAATTTCAGGGTTTCTTTGGTAGAAATGTTACACAATTGTCACTTATGGAAAGCATAAAAAGGAAATTATACACCAAACAACAAGTGGCAACGAACTCAAACCAAGTTGCGGCATCAGTTAGTGATGTGTATATAGGGAACGATAATTATATTTATACCTGTACACAAAATGTCTCAACCAATCTGATTAAAAAATTAAACACAAAAGGGGAAGATCTATTCGAAAATATCGATTTTAATGTTAATGACGATAACATAGTGACCAATGGAGAATTGTCCTTTTCGGCTATTACAGTTGATAAACACGGCTTTATCTATGCTGTTGATAAAGAAAATGGTTTGGTATTTATCTTCGACAATAATGGCCATATTCTTGCATCCTTTGGAATGAAATTAACAGGTAACAATTTTAGAATTGGAAGATTTGGTGTGCCTGTTAGTATTGCGGTGAATTCTAAGGGAGAGATTTATGTTGCTGACCAATCGTATAACGGAATACAGGTTTTTAAACCAACAAGGTTCATGAATGAGGTTTTTACTGCAACTAATTTGTATAACAACGGGGAATATTCAAAATCAAAACCTTATTGGGAAGATATTCTAAAAAAGAACGTTTTTTACTATGAAGCACATCTTGCGTTAGGCGAAATATATTACGAAAATCAACAATGGTCAAAATCGCTGACGGAGTTAAAATTGGCAAAAAATCAAAAATTGTATTCTGATGCATTATGGCAGTTAAGAGTGGTATGGGTACAAAGAAATATAAATAAACTTGCAGGTGCTTTTGTTCTATTCTCAAGTTTGCTATTTATAGCCAAGAGATTCAAGAATAAATTAAACATAAAGAAATTGAGGATTTAACCATGAAGAAGTTATATAAGCAACTTAAATATTCATGGCATGTCATGATGCATCCAATAGACGGGTTTTATGAATTGCAGTACTTGGAAAAGGGAAGCGTCCTTTCGGCAACGATCTTAATCGCTGCATTTCTAAGTTGTGTGATTGTAAATGAAAAAATTACAAACTTTGTTTTTAACTTAAACGGGTTAAAGGATACATCTCCAATACAATTGTTCGTTTACTGTATAGTTCCCTTATTCATTTGGGTATTATCCAATTATCTTGTAGGGGCTATAACAAATGGGCAAGGAAGTTTTAAAACGATATATATAACGACAGCATATGCACTTCTGCCATACATTTGTTTTTCTATTCCTATTGCAATTGTATCAAATGTGCTCACAGATGCAGAAGAAACAATCTACGGATTTTTGGTCTTTGTTGTTAATGCGTGGGTAGTTATTATGCTCTATCTCCAGGTTAAAGAAGTTCAAGAATATGAAATATATGAATCATTCAAAAATATTGTTTTAATCATATTTACTGCCATTCTTATAATTATTTTTTCTGTTGCATTATATGGAATAGTTCTTCAATCATATAGTTTTTTGATAGAGTTTCTTAGAGAGGTGTTAGCATATGATTAAGAATTTTATAAAAAAATCTGTAAAAGTGGCAGTGGTTATTCTAGTAATTGGAGTTGTAATTTTTTCAGTTAGATTCATTAATCATTCTAAAACTAGTGTCAAAACAATAGGTCATATTGCTCGGGGAAAGGTAGTTAAAAATTCGCAGTTAACCAAACTAAATGGCAGCGGTATGCAAAAGGTGGCTGAGAACAAAAACTTAAGCCTTAGTGTAGACTTTGATGATGGCAACATACAATTAGTAAATAAACAAAACGGTTACGTGTGGAGAAGTAAACCAACAGCAGAGGAATTGAGCAAGGAAAAAAGTAATAGTCTTTGGAAGGAAAATATTGATTCTCCGATTACTTTTAATTATGTAAACGATTTTATTTCAGCTACTACGTTAATAGGAAATGTATATAATCAAAATACTAAAATTAGTGTGTATAAGCTTAAGAATGGGGTCAGAGTTTATTTTGATTTTTCAAAATCGAGCATAAAGCTTGCCTATGACCTGGTGCTTGAAAATAATAATTTGAATATTTCTATACCATCAAATTCAATTGAAGAACCTGGTGTACATTATATTAAAAATGCGCTGGGTTCAAAAATAGTCGATAAAAGCAAGACGGTTTTACTTACAGACATTAGTGTCTTTCCATTCTTTGGGGCAACACGATCTGATAATGGTAACAAAGGATATCTTTTCTTACCAGATGGACCAGGAGCGATTATTAAATTTGACAACAACAAAGGTTTGAACAGTCAGTTTATAGGTACTGTTTATGGTGAAGACTTGTCCTACCTTAATAAGTATGATTCTACACTCAAAAATGCAATGACAGAGAGTAAAATATTATATCCCGTATATGGAATAGTAAGAGATAACAACTCGCTCATGGGTGTTATCGATAAGGGCGATTCCAATGCGGACATAATAGGATCCCCGGCTGGAGTTCAAACTGGATTTAATTCTGCGTATGCTCGCTTTACATATAGAAATAAATACAAGGTTGTTACAAGTACGGATGATGGCAATGGATACATTAGATACACTGAGTCTGGAAATAAAAATGATAGATCTATTAAGTATTACTTTAATTGTGATAACAAAGCTAATTATATTGGTATGGCACAAACCTATAGAAACTATTTGATTCAAACTAAAGGAATTAAAAGACTTAACTCAGATAAGGTAACACCTCTACAGTTAAATATATTTGGAGGAACAATGAAGCCTAACTTCATTGGAAATTCTTTTGTGAGTATGACTACATTTCAACAGGCTGAAAAGTTCTTGGACTTTTTCAAAAATAATAATGTGAAAAATATAGACATTACCTATAATGGTTGGGGCAAAAATGGTGCTCCTGTTGAACAACCAAATAGATTCCCTGCTTCGAGTAGTCTAGGTGGGAATTCAGGTTTAACAGAGTTTGTCAATCACTCACATGATTTAGGGTACAAGGTATACTTAGAAGATAATAATGTAACGTCGTCTTCAAGATGGGGAATTTCACTCGGAAATGATACGATCACGAATATTCTAGGAAACCCTCTCGAATATGAAAGTAACGGAGGCGACAATTACTTATTAAATATTCATTCAGTTTCAAAGTTTATTAATGATAGCATGAACGAGTATAAAAATTATGGGATAGATGGTATCGAAGAAATAGGTATAGGAAGTTCCTTAAATACTGATTTTAATAAGAATAATCCGATAAGTAGGAGTAGTATGGAAAATCAGTACATCAATATTCTTAATCAAGTAAGAAGCAATTTTAGGGGTGTAAGACTATCGAACGCGATGGCTTATGAATTGTCAAATCGCACAACACTTGCAAATATGCCAATGGATGGGAGCTATCTTACCATATTGGATGAAACTGTACCATTCTATGAAATTGCTCTCCATGGCTTAGTCAATTATGTGTTTAATGATTATAATCAATTTAGTGCACCAGACGAGCAAATGCTTAAAGCAATAGAGTATGGCGGCAATGTTAGCTTTACAGTTACGTATGAACCTACTCAACTACTAATGGATGTGCAAAATAACGGTTTATATAGTACTCAGTTTTCAATTTGGAAAAAGGAAATACTAACTCAGTATAGAAGACTTGCGAGTGCTTTAAATGCAGTAAATGGACAATATATCACTGATTATAAGAAACTCACGCCAGATGTTTCAATAGTCACTTATGGAGAGAATACCCAGGTGGTTTGTAATTTTTCTGACCAACCGTTTATCTATGAAGGGAAAACAGTGAAACCAATGAACTTTATATTGATAAAAGGACAATGATAATATGAAAAAACCAATCACTATTGAAACAAGAAGAAAAATAGAAGGACTTGCATTTATTAGTTTATGGGTTATTGGACTTGTATTATTTTGGATTTATCCATTAATTTACTCATTCTTGATGAGTCTTAATGAAGTTACGATTATGACTGATCGTCTTCAATTCAAATTTATAGGCTTAACCAATTTTAAGAAAGCTCTTTTCCAAGACGCAGATATACCGAATACATTTATTCAGTTTATTCAACAGTCCATTGTTATTATTCCTATTATTGTTGTTTTTGCACTAGTGATAGCTTTATTGCTAAATCAAAAATTAAAAGGAAGAGGAATAATTAGAGGGATATTCTTTCTACCTGTTGTATTAACAAGTGGGAATTTAATTAATGAGTTGGCAGGTCAAAAGCAAGGCAGCATCAATTTTCTTGTCTCGGTCACATCAAATAATATGTTTTCCTTTTTAGGCCCGACTTGGGAGACTACGATAAATAATATACTGGCCAATTTTCTAATTATTCTCTGGTATTCAGGGATACAGATGTTAATTTTAATAGCAGGCATGCAGAGTATCAGTCCAAGCATCTATGAAGCTGCCAAAATAGATGGGGCTAATGGATGGGAAATATTTTGGAAGATAACACTCCCAGGAATAACACCTTTTATTTTCATTTCGGTGGTTTATACCATTGTCGACCAATTTACTCTCACATCCAATCCTATCTTAACGTTGGTAAATGATAAGATATTCAATTCAAATACAGGATTTGGTTACGCTAGCGCAATATCTTGGATTTATTTCGGTGTGATATTACTCTTCCTAGCTTTTTCTTTTATGATATTTAGAAAGTCACTAAAACTTACGAGGAAGTAGGGACGAAATGTATAAAATACAACAAGTCGTTAATCAATTATGGAATCGTAAACTGAAGTCAAATAACAGCTCTTTTTTTCCCACATTGAAATCAGTCTTATTCGGTTCAAACTTAGAAAATGGGGGGCTAATTGGGAAAGGGATTATTTATTTTCTATTAATCACTTTTGCTATTCTGTACTTGGAACCGCTTATTTATATGTTTAGTACTACTTTTAAAGGGTTCTCTGATTTTACTAATCCTACTGCAAAATGGATACCGCAAGATCCAACTTTCGTAAATTTAAAATATGCATTTATGCAAATGCAAATTTTACCTTTATTTATTAGTGGAAAAAGCTTGTGGCAAAATCTAACAAGTTCAACACTGTTTAATACAATTACTATCGCTTTACCTTCAGCCCTTATACAGACGATTACTTGTGCTATCGCAGGATATGCTTTTGCAAGATTGCCTTTTCCGTTTAAAAAAACAATGATTGGTTTATTAGTTTTAACTTATATCGTGCCTCCGAATACTGTATTTATTCCTTTGGCGTGGATATATAAACAGTATAATCTTTTAAGCACACCTTTAGTTTTTATTGCACCAGCGCTTTTCGGTCAAGGGTTGCGAAGCGGCCTATTTATCATTATTTATATGCAGTTTTTCAGGAAAATTCCAAAAGAACTTGAGGAAGCAGCTACATTAGATGGAATTGGTTCATTCAGATTATTCTGGAAAATCATGTTTCCTTTGGCCAAGCCAGCCATGATAACGGTATTCTTGTTTTCCTTGGTATGGCATTGGAATGAAACCTATCTTTCATCATTACTATATACAACAAATACAACGCTATCAGTACAAATTGCAAGAGCAAGTATTCCTGTTAATGGTACCGGATTGAATTTGCAACCTGTCCAAATGGCATCAGGACTTATGTTTATTTTGCCAATATTGGTTATTTACTTATTTACTCAAAGACTATTTACAGAAAGTATTGAAAGATCTGGAATTGTTGAATAGATATAATCTTGTAGGGGGGATAATGAGTAAATACAAGTTGCATATGAAAAGATAGTTTGGTAGATTTTTTATTAAAATCCAAGGAGGAGTTACACAGTGGCGAAAAATACCTTCCCGCAAAAGCAGATTTCACTTCCTATGATCGAGGATTTCCCAAATATACCTAAGGAATGCCCCCCTAACTGGTTAATTATGGCTAACAAAGTAAACGAATTTCTAATGGATTCTAAGAATGGTGTACTCCGAACTGGTGAAAATGGATATAAGTATTTCACTGCTTTTTTAGAGGGAAAAAGTAAGGAATTGATTACTTTTGGGTGTGTGACATTGGGAAAAATCCTTCGGGGTGATGAAGTAAAAAATCTTCTTCCAACGTTATCGGATTTTTATAGCGACGTCTTTGGATTGTTTTTAAACAGTACTAAAGGAGGTCGCATTGAGTATTGGTATCTAATGGATGTCAATGCGTTAACAAATGCCATAATCAAACTAAAATTATCAGATAATTCCTCCCTTTCTGAAAAGTGGAGAAGCAGCGCCAACAAGCTTATTGATCTTGCTCATATGATAAATTATGACTTTAATGACCAAGGATATAACTTTGATGAAAATATTCCTTTTACTGTAAGAGATGAATTTAGACAACCAGACGCTATAGCAGGATACGCGTATCTAATGGTATTTGCCTATGAGTTTTATAAAGATGCGAGGTATCTTGAAGAAGCAAAAAATGCATTGGAGATTTACCAATCCTTTGATGAGAATCCTTGGTACGAGATACCAAGTGGAGCTATGGCTTGCCTGGCTGCGGCACATC
>JAUZPI010000117.1 GCA_030706015.1 Bacillota bacterium | reverse complement strand
ATATCCAGATTTTCGTCGATGGGCTTAAGCATTTCAGTTACCTTCCATACTTCCATCCAAGCTAAGTAATTTCTACCTTTTATTACTGCTGGTCCTTCCCCAGCTAGCTACGAGTGCTTTAGTCTAGGCACACGATTATTTCTGCAATAAGCAAACATATTACCAGTTAAAAGCTCTCCTGTACTTGCAGCTATGGTATCAGCATTAATCTGACCTACGGACAGTATATTACATAAGTTAGGGCAGTTCTGAATAAATATCATTAAGTTACTTATATTTACAATGGAATTGCGTAAACTAATATCCTTCGAAGCATTAAAATTCATAAATATGATTTTTGTGGATTTTAAAATAGGTATGCTTGTTCTCAAATTTTAATCCACATATTTACTTTTTAACCATATTAAATGTCATAAAGTACAAAGTTAAATTTTAAGTTATATTTTTTTCTATCAGCATCATAACATCTATTAAACCAAGTAATACTACTAGAAAATAGGCTATATACCCTAACTACCTTATTCTTTATCTTTTTTGTTGCGCCTATAATTTTACTCTTCTTATTTTTGGAACAATCTGCACCTAAAACTATCATCCAAGTATACGCTATGTTTAAGCATAAGTACAAATTTTGAAAATACTCAATATCTTCTGTCCAAGTATCTTCCATATTAAAACCGTTAGATTTTAAATCTCTAAACATTTCTTCTATATCAAATCTCTTTTTATACTCATTAACTGCGTTTTTACTTTTCATATTAGTAGCTAAATACCATGTATCTTCTGAATCCCCAGCTCTGCATACTGCCAAATTGCATTTATACTCTTTTTCGCTTAGCAAAATTCCATCAAATTTTTTAACCTTACCCTTAACGGGTTTTATATCATTTAGGTATTTTATTTTTTTCTTGTCTTCTATTTTTATAAGCATATCGTTGGTGCATCTTATGCAATATTTCCATTCTAGTGCATCTATATATTTGAATAAATCTATACTCTTAAAGCCTCTATCGGCTAATAATAAAACCTCATAATCATATGAACTGAGAATTTCATTGAGTTCTGATATTCCTTGTTTTATATGCTCAAAGCTTTTATTATCTTTTTCATTATAATAAAATATTTTATACCATAGGGGTACTGTCCTTTTACCTACTTTTAAAGAAAATTGCAATATTAAAAACCTATCTTCTAATGTTGTATGATCAAAAATTATAACTATCTTTTTAGAATTGCTTCTTTTTACATAGTTTTTTATTACTTCTTCAATAAAACAATAGTATAGGTAATCTGATTTTGTTGTTGATTTTGAAAGAAATCTAAATATTCTTCTTATCTTACTTCCTTCTGTTGCATCAGTATAATTATCTTTTAGTTTTTGAGAGATTTCTGAAAGTATCACTGATTTAGATAATAAGATTCCAATAACAACTGCTACTAAATTCTTCAACCTCTTGGGTGATATGGGTAATATTTTATATAGTATTTTTTCTAATTCTGCAGTAATATATTCTTGATTGTTCATAGTTAATTCTCCTTTTTATAAGTTTCGTATGAGAGCCTAACTTATATTTTAGGAATTAACTATGTTTTTTTCTATACTTTTTTATTGGCATATAAATCCTTGGGTACATTGCCCTTTTTACTGTCAGTACGTCAGGACTTCACCGAGCTTATAACAATTCTTCTCTTATTAGAGGAATTGCTATTCGGAGTATCAGAGAAAGCCCTTCAAGGCGTTACCCTCTCATTTGACTTTTCAAACTATTAGTTCTATCAAGCCTGTCAGCTTGATGCCTAACCTTTTAAGTTAGGAACGTGTCGCACAGTAATAAAGCTGCGTCTCGGTATCATACCTATACTCCCTATACCTGTAAGGGTTCTTATATCCGACACTTGACGTATTATTTGTTATATCATTTCCACTTCCATCTTTTATAGCTATAAGCTTACCCAAGCTATCATGGGTACAGCTTACAACCTGTGCTCCTGTTTTGTCAAATAACCCAATTATATCTCCTTGAGCATTTCTGATATAGTAATATTCTACATTTGGTTTTTGCACACACGTTATATACTTATAGAGCTTTATATCTTGTTTCGCTAGTTCCACACATCATTTTTTTCTGGTTTATATTCTTTTTAAAATAAGTTTTCCTTCTTCTTATTATTGAAAAACGCCAACAAGTAGAGTATTACTACCTATTGACGTTTGCAATTGGTTTGAATTAACCTTTGTATAATGTTTTTATTATCTGACGTATATTTTTCATAGTAGTATAGTTACTCCTTTTGGTATACACTTGCAAGTTTAATGTAGCATTTTACAATGGTAAGCTTGGGCTTAATACATTATCATAATTATGTTGTTTTAGGCTTTACCAGTTTTCTCCAAAATCACTTCAGAGTTCCATAAAACACCCCAAGTTTTCAAGCAATTTCCTTGCGGATTACTTCCAATATTTTTTATCATTCAATTCTTTAAATTTATGTGAATAGTGTTTTTTATCAAAGAATCCAGAATACTCAAGACCTACACATGGTGATAAATCTCCATCAACTACATTTGTATCTACAAATATAAATTGTCTTAATTTTGGTAATTCTTTTATGAAACCTACCGATGGAATATCGCCACAATTGTTAAATGACAAAATTTCCAAGTTTTTTAACAACGTTACATAATTATGATTTTTAATTTTTTTACAACACTCAAATTTTAGAATTTTAAGACTTTCATTATTTTTTTCTAGTTCATCAATAATCTCTAGTTTGTATATTCTATTAAATTCAAGTTTTGTTAACTTTTTGAGGCTACCGACCCCCTTAAGCGATGTTATTTGTCCTTGTATCAATTCCAAAAATTCTATATTTTCAAGATTAGTTAATTCATCCAAATCTTTATTCTTGGGCTTATACTTTGATAAGCTAACTATCTTTAAACTCTTACATTCTCCTAAGCCTAATATATATTTATTATGAACACCTCTAAACTCCTCAAGTTTTTTAAACCTAGATAAATCTATCTCTCCTTTTGCCTCATCAAGATATAACACTTTTAACTTCTCCAGATTGTATAACCCAGAGAAATTTGTAATTTGATAACTGTATATATTGACCTTCTCAACATTTGGACACAATTTAAGAAAATCTATTTCATTACTTTTATAGCCTGTATCATTTATATATATAGACCTAATATTATTATTATTAATATAATCAATCTGTTCGTGAATCTCATTACTTGATATTGTTATACTTTCTTCCTCAATATTATTAATTTTATCATCCATTGCTGTTCTCCTATTATTCTAAATTTTAATACTTGAAATACCTTCTTCCAGGACTATTATTTATATTATAATTTCTTGGATTACTTGGTCCACCGTGATTTGATAAACGTATTTCCTCATGCATAAACCCAGATTTTTGGCTTTTAGCTGGAGTCCAATGAATATGATGTAGCTCCTCTTCTGGATGTGCTTTTACTATTCTTCTATAAGATTTCCTAGCTCTTGCTAAAGACCCTTCTCCATGATACTGCATACCACTCTTAAAATGTACTGTATATGAGCCTGATGTATGATTCATTTCAAAAAACTTTATAAGTTTTCTACCACCACTCATAGAGTGAACACCTTCTTCTACTAAGTGCGCTGTCTTTACGACATGTGCTCCCGCCGATGCTGCACCTGTCGGGTCTGCAAAACATAACACATCTAAAAGAACCCATCCTGCTGCCGCTGCACTAGGTGCTGAGGCGAAAGCTGCTACATCTGCTGCCAGGAAAATAGCATCAACTACCCATTCTCCATTAGGGTCTGAATGGTTTACAGGATTATTTAAACAGTAAGCAAACATATTATGTGATAGTAGGTTACCTGTTTTACCTGCAATGGTATCAGCATTAATAAACCTGCACCACTCAGGACTATAATATCTACTCTGCAATAGCGATAGGTAAGACTTTGAAACAATCTCCGTCTTTTCCCCCGCTCCACACAGTGCTTGCAGCTTTCACCGCACACTGCGTTCCATCAGTATTAACTTACTTTCTTAAATCACACAATTTCCAACTTTCAAACGAAACTTATTCAGTTTTTCCAAGCCTTTTTCATTCAGTTTAAGCTTTTCTTTATATTCCTTGATAGTTTTATCTGCAATAGCATGAATCAGTTTATGTACATCGGATTGTATAAAAGTAAGATTGTTGTATTCATCACCGCCGCCTAATGTCCTAAGCTTCTTATGATGAACTTCCATGTTTCCTATACTTAAGAGTTCTCCGGTTATACTGCACTTACCGTCTTGGCCTATGTATAACGATATTCTGTTATCGTTATACTCAGTGCATTGTCCCTGCACGGGGTTCTTCATGATATATTGCAGTATATCGTGGTTTATCCCTTTCAGATTCTCATGGATTTTCTTTCTTCCTTCTTCCGTATAATTACATATACCATTTACGTGATTTAGTGCGTCTTTAGTTCTAATTCCTCCTATTGGAAATAAAGCTATCTTTGCAATATAAATGGTTTTATATTTATACCTTCCGTAATACTTTATGAATGCTTTGCTTTTTAAACCTGTTTCGCTTCTAACCTTCTTTGTTCGGTTATATAGGCTCTTGCTAACTAAGAATGCAATTTCATAAAAATCAAGGCTCACTTTTGTTGCATTTCTGTAATAGTTATGCATCCCTAATATTGATGCATTATATTTGTTTACAGCGTCTGTTTTAAAACCTCTCTGCATCGCCTTGATTTTTTCTTTGATATTATTTATGATTTTCTTCCTTGCTTTGTCACTAACGTGAGATTCAACTACCTTCTTATGCCTTTTACTTACTACTTTCATTTTAAAACCTAAGAAGTCTGAATAGTTTTTCTTGAGATTAACGACTTTAGATTTCTCTGTGTTTATTTCTAGTCCCAATCTCTCCTTTAACCATTGCCTTACTGCCATTAGAGCAGTTTGAGCATTCTTATAGTCTCTGCAAAATAATTTAAGGTCATCAGCATATCTAACTATAAAAATCTCTTTTAGATTCGTGGTTTTCATTGCCCGGTACTTATTTCGTTTTGTGTAATTATGTCTAGTGTTGAAGCTTTCCCATTGGCTGCTGACCCACCAGTCTAATTCATTAAGCACTATATTTGAAAGCAATGGGGATATGATGCCCCCTTGTGCAGTTCCTTTTTGCGGTATGCCGATTCCTGTAACCTCTGCTTTTAAGCTTTTAGCTACTATGCTTAGAAGATTTTTGTCTTGTATTGCCATTGTCCACATCTGTTTCAGCAGCTTTTCATGGTTCACGTTATCAAAAAACGCCTTGATATCTATGTCAACAGCATAGTGCAGCTTACCTCCATTTATCAGCGACATGGCTCTTGCTATGGCATATTCTGTGCTTCGATTAGCTCTGAAACCATAGCTGTGTTTGTGGAATTTTGCTTCAAATATAGGTTCTAATACTTGTTTTATACACTGTTGAATCAGCCTATCTTCTATGCTTGGGATACCCAGAGGTCTAATTCCTCCGTTTTCCTTTTCAATCTCCACTCTTCTTATAGCATGAGGTTTATAATCTTTTAGTCTGTTTCTCACATACCATACAAGTCTTTCAGGATTGCTTTCTCCTATTTCAATAATAGTACTTTTGTTAGTTCCTGATGTTTTACTACCCTTATTCTTCTTAATATTTCTGTATGCCAGTAATATATTTTGCTCATCTATGATTGCACTCATTAGGCTTTTAAATTTGTAGTTGTTTAAGCTTTTGGCGTAAATTTCATCATAAATTGCCTGATTATCGTAATATTCATTATTTCTTAGTTTTTGCTTCTTTTTCTGCTTCATCTTTTCCATTGCCATTAGTCAGCTAATCACCTCAGTAGTAACTTTGATTTTCGCTTCTCTTAGTCTTACTCGAACCTAATAATTATTGTATGTTTAAGATTTATTGTTAATATTGACTTGTGGCTATCCCTCCACTGGCTTTCGCCAGTTTCAATGGTACTATGCCACTACTTTCACTGATGTTAAGATAAGTTATAGCCTGAGCCTTTCCTTATCACCACTTCACTAGGAATAAGCCCTCCATGTCATCAGCTTACCACGTTCCAATAGTTCTATCTTTTCATATACCCTTAGGTGTTCCCTTTAAGCCTGCTCACTTGATTCTACCTGTAATAGAATAGAGATTTTCATAACTACCAATCTTACTCATCTCCATGAACCCCGCACTTTCGGCGGTCATAGCATTTCTACTATGTACTGTTCTAGACCCTTACCTTCGGAAATTAGTCAATCCTTTTACGGATATTCTCACCATAGATATTTTATAGACTCCCGGCCTATCATACACTCGACCACCTCTGGTTCGCTTTTCCTTAAATTCTTTCTCTAAGAATTTATTAGGGTGTACTCTCAGCCGACTTCACCGAGCTTATAACCAGGCCTCTCCTATTAAAAGCCTCGCTATTCGGAGTATCAGAGAAAGCCCTTCAAGGCGTTACCCTCTCATTTGACTTTTCAAACTATTAGTTCTATCAAGCCTACCGGCTTGATGCCTAACCTTTTCAGTTAGAAACGTGTCGCACAGTAATAGAGCTGCGTCTCGGTATCATACCTATACTCCCTATACCTGTAAGGGTTCTTATATCCGACACTTGACGTATTATTTGTTATATTATTTCCACTTCCATCTTTTATAGATATAAGCTTACCCCAAGAATCATAGGTATAAGATGCAACTGTAGCTCCAGTCTTATCAAATAACCCAATAATATCTCCTTGGGCATTTCTGATATAGTAATATTCTACTCCATTTAAGTTCATTGATACAAGCTTATCTGAAGCGTCATAAGTATAATATATCTTATCTGTACCATTATCTTCATAAGTTACTTTATCGCCATTAAGATGATAATTTGTTGTAACTCCATTTACAGTTTTTGAGGTTCTTATGCCATCATCATTGTATTTATATGTTATTGTTTGCCCATTACCCGATATTCCTGATAGTTGTCTACCATGTTCCCATGTATAGTTGTATGTTCCATCACTTATGGGATTTCCAATATTATCATAATTTATATCTTTTCCATTATATTTTCTCAATTCATCCTTCCAGCTTGAATCATAGCTATAGCTATAGGTTGCTGTTGGTGCTGGTTTATTTGCTGCATCATATATTTTATCTCTAAATTTGTCATATGGATACACTGTCTTATTTAGAATATTACCACCTGTATCATAAGTATATACTATGGTCTGTTGAAGAACTCCATTATCTTCTTCTCTTAGTTCATTTAATTCATTATAATAATATTTTGTTGTTTGATCCCCTTGAGTTATAGTGTCTATATTTCCATTAGCATCATATGTATAGGAAATTACGTTACCATTATTACTTATAGTGTCTATAGTTGTGGAGTCTGTTCCGCCATTTCCTCCTCGTTTATAAGTAAAGCTTGTTTTATAATTAAAGTTTCCTGTACTTAAGGTCTTATCCAGCAAAGTAGCCAATACTGGGTCATAACTATAGCTTAGGGTATTATCAATACCATTCCTTGTATACTTTACAGTAGAATTTTTATTATCCTTATCATAGGTATAGCTAGTAAGATATTGATTGTTATCTACAGTGTCTGAAACACTATTTATATTATTGTTTAAATCATAGGTATGGCTTAATACATTTCCTTTGTTGTCCTTTGTTGTAACTAGTCTATCAGCTGTATCATAAATATATCTATAATTGACGTTGTTTATTATGTCTTGTTTATAACCCAGGTTTCCACTTGCATCATATCCATATACAAAGCTTGGACTTGAACTTCCATCAAACTTTTTATCTAATACCCTATCTAAATTGTCATAATCTATGCTGACTTTCTCACCATTTCCATATACTGAACTTAAAAGCTTACCTGTCCTAGCTTCATAGTTATTTGTTATAAGATTCTGAGTACCAACATTAACAGTAGTATTATTCCCCAGGTAATCATATCCAAAGCTGTAGCTGAAGCCGTTATGAGTAATGGTGTCTATTTTATCATTCTTATATGAATAGCTATTTACTACATTAACACCATCAGTACTTTTGGAGACAGTCTGCAATCTATCCAAGTTATCATAAGTATAGCTTATCGAATTCAATTTAGGATCAATTACACTACTTAATAACCCTTTTGTTTCATCATAGTTATAGGTAGTAGTGTGCCCTAAGCAGTCGGTAAGAGTATATAAATAGTTGCCGCTGGTTGTATACATAGCTGATGTCTTTATATTTTGAGTGTCATTTCCTATTCGCGTTGTTTTTGGATTTCCATAAATGTAATCGCCGAAAGAGTATACTATATTTTCAGCACTAGTAGCTGTAGCTAAATTATGTTTTCCATCAGTGCTGTAAGTATATGCAAACTTATTACCCTTTGGGTCCGTATGAGTAACCAGATCATTTGTACCATTATAATCAAACTTAGAATTCTGGCTGGCAAGACTAGCTGTGGAAACAACATTTCCTTTGGAATCATACTGGTAACTTGCCCCAAATTCATCTTTATAAGCCTGTACTCCATCAAAATATGCTGAGTTTGCTTCATCTTGATATATAACATATACAAGCATATACGTATAAGCTTTATTAGCTACAATTACATCAGAAATATATTGCCAATCAGAAGAATCCACATTGAAAGGTATATCCTTCCACTGAAAAACTCCTGTAGAGTCCGCAAGACCCACACATAACCCAAATCTTCTCGTACTTGATGTTGAAGAAACAGCATTTCCTTTAGCCCAGCCTCCAACTACAAGTACACTGGAAGCATCTCCCGAAACATTTATCTTCTGTTTAAGTTCCTTATCTAGATTATGACCTCCATTTAAAAGGTATACATTGGAGTCAAGACTTGAAGGATGTGCGGAATCACTTGTACTTGTTAAGGTATCTGCACTGTCTGTGACATTAGATGCCTGCTGCCAATATGAAGGAGTCCCTGAACCATATGTGAAATCTTGATTTTCAACTAAATTATATCTATTAGCTATATTTCCATCTTCAACTTGTAAACAGTCAAAATATGCTGTTCCTTTTTCTCCAACTATTCCTGCTCTAGCATACACAGTGGTATCTGTAGCATTACTAGGTATAGTAAAGGTGCATTCAATTCTCTGCCAGCCACTTGTTCCGCTGCTTACGGTTGTACTATCAGCTTCTGTTGATGTTCCTGTACCATCCTTGTAAATAGCAAATAAAAATGCCCCTGTTCCATTTACGTTATCCATGCTGGTTGTCTTTACATAGGCTGAATACGTATATGTTTTACCCTTTTGCAAATTTAAAGTCTGAGTAAAGAACTGTCTATCGTTAGTATTGGTTTTTTGTACCTTTAAGCTGCTATTACCCATGTATTTATCTTCAGTTGTAAATGTGCTTGCTCCAGTTGAGGTTCCCCAGTAGTCTGAAGTCCAATCGCTGCTAACCTCCGCATTGTGATTTCTTAAATAATTTATAACAGACTTCTGAAGCTTTGATTCATTACTTAATTTATTATTGACATTATCACCATTACTTTTACTAGTGAATTTATAATATTGTGCACTGCCATCATTGTCTTTAGTGCATATTGTGTTGCCCGAATTATTAAATAAAAGAACATTCGTTTTGCCGCTTATGTCCGTAAAGGTTGTTGAGTTTTGACCATAGGACATGTTTAATGTCTGCCCTAATGTACCGTTTGTATTTGCTTCAAGAACTTGCTTTACTCTATACGGAGCACTATCATAATAGTAATAAATCATCTCGCTGCCGTCATAATTTGCAGCATAATAAAGATTGTTATGAGAATCATAATTAAAAGCAGCATTATTACCATCCAAATAAGTAATCCATCTTAAATTTGTATTTCCATTGCTGCCTTCATATTGAAAGGTCTCTACGGTTCTATTTGCCCAATCAACTATACTCTGCAGTCTTCTATTAGAGTCTACAAATAGATTTACTACTCTTCCAGAACCATCCTTTACTGTTCTTAAGGTTGTACCATCATACCCAAGAACCATTGTATTACCGTTATTATCCTTAATACTATCCAGCCAGCCGTCAGGCCTAAATATAAGCTGATTATCCTTCTTATCTTTTACCACATAGTAGCTGTCATCTCTCTTGCTCATGGTTATATCTATACCCGACTCATCTTTGTATAAACCTGCGGTTGAGTCAAAGGTAAAATAATGTATCGTTCCGTCTTCATCTGTATAGGAAAACTTTGATAGGGTAGTGTTATAATCTATTTTTTGGCTTAGATTTAATCTCCAGCCATACCCATAGCCTATATCTGATTTTTGATTGTTATTAAAAACATGCTTTATATTTATTGGCATTCTGCTGCCGCTTAGGCTGTAGTCTTCATGCTCAAATACTACATTTCCATTATAATCATTAACATATCCTGTACCAGCTTTACCTACACCCTGTGAATGATATGTCCAGTAGTCTTCTAGACCGCTGTTGTTCACATAATGTATTACTACTTCTGGTCTATATGGTTGAAATGAAGAATCTGTATCTGAGGAAAAGAACTCACAATAGCCTGAATCATTGTTATTCTTTAATAATAAACCATAGTTATTTCCAGTATTGTACCAATCTTTAACTATATTGGTTACATCCCATGTGAACATTTGCTCATAAGCTCCATGAACAATAGTATAATCCTCTATTCTAGGATTATAATTAGATCTATATGCCCAGTTTATTCCCGAAGATGTCCATGCTTCAGTTACCTTATGCACATTTACTTGGTTATATAACCCTGAATCATTCATAAGTCCTAGGCCAAGTTCAGCATCGGTAACCATATCTGCTGGACCAAGGGTAGGTAAATCAAAAGATATATAAGTGTAGTTTACTCCAGAATCAGAAGCGTATCCTGTTTTTAGTTTATAGCTTTGATAGAAATTATCTGTTGGCAAACCAGATGATACATGAGCATCCTTTATATTATGAACATCTGTTGATGTGAATAAATCTGGATCTACAGTAATTGGATATTGCCTGCTTGGATCATTAAGCCATTCTTTATCAGGTGATATTGTAAGCTCATAACCATTACCTGATTTTTCAAGAGAAAGTTTTATATTATTACTGTCCTCATGAAGGCTGTCATACATTACAGGTGCTTTCATGCTAAAAACTGCTTTATTT
>JAUZPI010000116.1 GCA_030706015.1 Bacillota bacterium | reverse complement strand
TTCCTTAGATAATATATAAAGCCAAATTACAGTAGCCAAACTATATAATATGATTCCTGAAATTATATATGGACTGGATATCAATTTAAGAATACTATCTGCATTGAAACTAAGCCTATCCCCACTAACTCCTATCTTCCATAATGTTTGTCCTATTACCAAAAGAATTATGTTGACCATAATTAATATAAAAATCATCTGCTCTCTTTCCTCTCATCACACAATCTACCTTTTATTATTCCAAGTTCCTGTGTAAGCCTGGTTATTCGTTTATTTGCATTAGATATTTTTGTTAGCATATAAATCATCATAAATAAATTGTATCCTAGAAATGATGCTGTTGTTATATAAAAAAACATTTTAAAATAGCCCCCTTAAAATCTATATAACCCATGACGAAATGTAGCAAATGTAACTTTAAACAAATAATAAATAGACTTTATAGGCGTAATAGTAGATTTACCATACTTTCTTTGTTCCATGCTTACAGACACTTCCTCTACCTTAAGGCCATTTTTCCAAGCATAAACTATAGTTTCTACCTCAGGGTAATCTCTAGGATAATACTTAGCAAATAGCTCTATACCCTTTCTGCTTACCGCTCTATAACCAGAAGTCGTATCATGAAATTTCTTGTTACATAAGCTTGACACGATCACTGAAAAAAATATTATGCCTAATTTTCTAGCTATACTTGGTATATATCCAGTATCACTTACAAATCGTGATCCAATTGCCATATCAGCTTCTTTGTTCTCCAGGAGATGGATAAGTTTCTCCAATTCGCTTGGGTTATGCTGACCATCTCCATCTATTTGCACTACAATATCATAATCCTTATTCAATGCATAAATATAGCCCGTTTGCACTGCTCCACCTATACCAAGATTTTGACATAATGGAATCACTAATGCCCCTGCACTCCTAGCCTCATAAATTGTATTATCCGAGGAACCATCATCTACAACTACAATATCTACATCAGGATTATATCTTTTAATGCATATTACCAAATTAAAGATACTTTTTCCTTCGTTATAACATGGAACTACAACCATAGTTCTCATATAACCACCCTCCCATTATCCCCTTGGATAAATTGTACAATTATCATTATATATAGAGTTTCTTAAGAAACCCCGAGGTAATTTATGAAGAAATTATGAAGATATCTTATTTGACTTGTTACCCTTTCCCACACAGATACCTGATTGTATTAGCCTCTACCCATAACAAATATTACTAGTAAGTGTGACGTCCTATTTTTCGATATATAAACTGAAGTGTTTATAATATATATTGAGAGGATGTAATTTGATGAAATCTAAGAAGTTTATTGCAGCGATTACTTTATGTGCTATGTTATTCTCTACAGTGCCGGTAAGTGCTGCCACAGCAGTTATTAATCCTAGCGGCGCTTCAACAATAGTGAGCCAAGACCACTATAAAGTTCAGAGTGGTGACTCTCTCTATACCATATCTAAAAAATTCAGCACAACAGTAACTACCCTTGTTAAAATAAATAGCATACAGAATGCTAATAATATATTAGTTGGACAAGACTTGTTGATAAAGGAAATTCCAACTATAAACTATGTTGTTCAACCAGGTGATAATCTCTGGACATTGGCAAAAAAGTATAATACTACTGTAGATACTATAATAAACTCTAATTTTCTTGCAGTAGACTATGTAATGCCTAGACAAACTCTTACCATTCCTTTAAATACAACAGAAGTTGTAAAACCAGTTGGCGTTACTATGATGAAAGCTAGAGTTAATAATAATTATGGTGACATTTATACTTGGGATAATGCCATGAGAATATGGAGTACTGGTACAAAAGGAACCCTAAAGGATTTAGCAACAGGTAAAACCTTCAACATTAAATACTATGGTGGTTCAAATCACTCTGATATAGTACCTTTAACTCAAGCAGATACAAATATTATGAAATCATTGTATGTAGATTGGTCTTGGATAAAGAAAAGACCTATGGTACTTTACTTCACTAAGGACAATGTAAAATATCAAATGGCTGTAAGCTTAATTGGTATGCCTCACTCCACAACAGATATAGCTGATAACGGTATGAACGGACACTGCTGTATGTACTTCTACAATAGCGGGGGACACGCTAATCCAAATATTGATCCTGTAGCTCAAGCTAACGTACTTAAAGCCAACGGTCAATAGAAAAAAACGCTTAAGACTCATACTAGTCCTAAGCGTTTTTCCTTATAACTTTCCACTATCCTTAAGCAGCTTTGCCACTTCTAAATTAACCATCAATACATTAACTCTCTTTTCTCCAAATATACCTAATGATTTTCCTTCAGTGTTATTATCAACTATCTTTTGAAGCTTCTCTTCACTTATTCCAGTTGCTTTAGCCACTGCAGGTATTTGAAGCTTTGCACTTTCTGGGCTTATATCTGGATCAAGGCCTGAGGCTGAACTTGTTAGTAAATCTGTTGGTATATCTTCTTTTTTAACTCCAGGATGAGAAGCTAAGAACTCAGCTATACCCTTTTGAACTCTTTCTTGAAGAGCTTTATTAGAAGGAGCTAAGTTTTGTGACCCCGAGCTTACTCCCTGATATGATGCCTTATCCTTTTCAGTATAGGTATTATAATTTACTGCAGAAACTCTTCCTCTAAAGAATCTTGAGTCTTTAAAATCTTGACCTATGAGCTGAGAACCCGCTTGCTTTCCATCAAACTCTACCATGCTTCCATTGGCCTTTTTATTAAAGGCTACCTGGCTGATACCTGTCATTAATAGAGGATATATCACACCACAAAGCAACATAAGTACTATAGTAATCGTAAAGGCTGGTTTTAAAATCTTTTTCATTGTTCTTCCTCCCTATTAACCTAAATTTAGTACTTTTAAAATAGGGTTTATTAATAAATCTATAAGTTTTATTCCTGCAAAAGGAACAACTACTCCTCCTAAGCCAAACACTAGAAGGTTTCTTGCGAGTAACAACTCTGATCTCATCGGTCTATATTTAACACCTTTCATAGCGATAGGTATTAAAGCAGGGATTATTATAGCATTGAATATTAATGCAGATAATATAGCACTATTGGGTGAGCCTAAATGCATCACATTTAAAGCCTTCATTTCAGGTATTGCCATTAGGAATATAGCAGGAATTATTGCAAAATACTTTGCTACGTCATTTGCAATACTGAAGGTAGTTAACGCACCTCTTGTTATCAGCAGCTGCTTACCAATCTCAACTACCTCTAATATTTTAGTTGGATTTGAATCAAGATCCACCATATTAGCCGCTTCCTTTGCTGCTACAGTACCACTGTTCATAGCAAGACCTACATCAGCCTGAGCAAGTGCAGGAGCGTCATTAGTACCATCACCAGTCATAGCTACTAACTTACCAAGAGCTTGTTCCTTTTTTATTACTGCAATTTTATCCTCTGGTTTACATTCAGCAACAAATTCATCCACACCAGCTTCTCTTGCTATGGTCTCTGCGGTTAATGGATTATCTCCAGTACACATTACTGTCTTAATACCCATTTCTCTAAGCCTTTGGAATCTTTCTACCATACCTGGTTTTACTGTATCCTTTAAATATATAACTCCATAAATCTCACTGTCTACACATACTACTAATGGAGTTCCTCCTAGCTTTGATATTCTCTCAATAATTGCATCTAAATCGCTTGGAACCTTTCCTGCAAGACTTTCTGCAAATTTCTTTACAGCACTTCCTGCACCTTTTCTTATCTTGGTTCCATCGGCAAGATTGATTCCACTCATCTTTGATTGAGCTGTAAACTCCATGAATTCTCCATCCACATAGTCTGCTTCATTTACTGTAATTCCATTTTTATTTGCAAGTTCTACAGCAGATCTTCCTTCTGGGGTACCATCCTTTATAGATGAAATTAGTGCATACTTTGTAACCTCTTCTACTGTATGACCGCTAACTGGTATAAACTCAGAAGCAAGTCTATTACCAAAGGTAATTGTTCCTGTTTTATCAAGAATCATAGTACTTACATCACCACAGGCTTCTACAGCCTTACCTGACATAGCTATAACATTAAAACGTGTAACTCTGTCCATGCCTGCTATGCCTATAGCTGATAAAAGTCCCCCTATAGTCGTAGGAATTAAACATACTAAAAGGGCAACCAATGTGGATATAGGTATATTGATATTCAAATACTTAGCCATTGGGTATAATGTAACTATAACAATTAAAAAGATTAATGTTAAGCTGACCAATAAAGTGGATAATGCAAGTTCATTAGGTGTCTTTTGACGAGCTGCTCCTTCTACAAGACTAATCATCTTATCAAGGAAGGACTCTCCTGGGGTAGCTGTTATCTCAATCTTTAAATAATCACTTACGACCTTAGTTCCCCCTGTAACAGAGCTGAAGTCTCCTCCAGCTTCCTTCATTACAGGTGCGGATTCTCCAGTAATAGCTGATTCATCAACAGAAGCTAAACCTTCAATTACTTCCCCGTCATTAGGAATAAGCTCCCCTGCTTCTACTAGGACAACATCCCCTTTTTTAATTTGAGATGCTCCCATTACTGTAATTGTTCCCGATTCATCAATTACTTTTGCCTTTGTATCCTTCCTGGTCTTCTTAAGACTGTCTGCCTGAGCCTTACCCCTGCCTTCAGCTACTGCTTCAGCAAAATTAGCAAATAATACAGTAATAAATAGAATTGCTGTAACTATAGCATTATATAGTCTTAAACCATCTCCCTTATCACCAAAAGCGTTAGGGAAAAAGGTAAGAAATAATGTTAATAAGAAACCTAGTTCAACTACAAACATAACAGGATTCTTAGCCATATATTTAGGATTTAGTTTTATAAAAGCATCCTTAACCGCATCCTGAAGAATCTTCTTAGTTATCAATTTTTTATTTTCCTTACTCATGCTGCTTCCTCCTCATTAATGCAGAGTTAACTGCTCTGCTATAGGTCCTAGTACTAGTGTAGGTAAGAAGGTTAGTGCTCCGATTATTAATACAATAAATATTAATATTACAGTAAACTGAGCATTATCAGTTCTAAAGGTACCTACAGATTCAGGTACTGGATTCTTAGCTGCTAGTGAACCTGCAACAGCCAAAAGTATTATCATGGATAAATATCTTCCAAGAAGCATAACTATTCCTGTAGTTATGTTCCAGAAAGGAGTATTAGTTGCTAGTCCAGCAAAAGCTGACCCATTATTTGCTGCAGCTGTCGTATATTGATAAACAACTTGGGATAAGCCGTGATAACCTGCATTACTTATAGAACTAACCCCTGAATGAATATTTAATGCTATAGCTGATGGTACAAGTATTAATATAGGGTGTAATAATATTGCCAGTGCTATTAGCTTTATTTCTTTGGCCTCTATTTTCTTTCCGAGGAATTCTGGTGTTCTTCCTACCATAAGTCCGCTTATAAATACAGTTATTATAGCGTACATCATCATATTCATAAGACCGACACCTTTGCCTCCAAACACCACATTCAGCATCATGTTCCAAAGTGCTGTAAAGCCTCCTAGAGGCGTTAAAGAATCATGCATATTATTAACTGATCCTGTAGTAAATGCAGTTGTAACAGTTGTAAATAACGAGGACTGCGCTATACCGAATCTTACTTCCTTACCTTCCATATTACCCATAGCTTGGCTTAATCCTAAATGGGAAAGTACAGGATTTCCTGACTTCTCTGCCATATAGCATACAGGAAGAATTACTAAGAACAATACAAACATGGCTCCAAATATAACCCAGCCTTGCTTTTTATTCTTTATCATCTTTCCAAAGGCATAAACTAATGAGCTTGGAATTAGCATCATAGATAATATTTCTATTAAATTTGTTATAGGGGTTGGGTTTTCAAAAGGATGAGCAGAATTTGCACTAAAGAAACCGCCGCCATTAGTTCCAATATGTTTTATAGCCTCAAGACTGGCTATTGGTCCCATTCCTATATCCTGAAGGGTTCCTTCTATGGTTGTAACTGTCTTTGTGTGTGATAAAGTTTGAGGAACCCCCTGTGCTACGAATAAAATAGCAATGATCATTGATAATGGCAATAATACTCTGGTAATTATTCTTGTTAAGTCCACAAAATAATTACCTACTGTTTTCTTCTCTCCTGCAAGGGCCCTAATAAAAGCAGCCGCTGCAGAAAATCCAGTAGCTGCAGAAGTAAACATTAAAAATGTTATAACTATCATTTGGCTAAAATATGATAATGCTGATTCCCCTGCATAGTTTTGAAGATCTGTGTTAGTTATAAAGCTTATAGCTGTATTAAAGGAAAGAGCTGGTCCCATTCCTTGTGCCTTATTCGGGTTGAAAATATTAACTGCTTGAATTCTTAATATTATATAGGCTGCAAGGCCCATAATCAGATTTGTAACAATAAGTGTTACTGCATATTGTTTCCACGTCATCTCCTCTTTTGTAACTCCTATAATCTTATATATAAAATTATCTATTTTATCAAATACAGGATCAACAAAAGATTTTTCCATACTTATTACCTTAAACAAATATTTACCCATTGGTATTATAAGCAGCAAAAATATTATTAACGTAATCACTATTTGTAAAGTCTCCACCTAATTCATGCCTCCTTTGATATATAGACTACTCCTTTTCCGTTAAACCAATCAATTAGAACTTTTCTGGATTAAACAATGCATATAATAGATATATAAATAGCAGAGCCGTAATAAACCCAAGAATTATCATAAAGAACTCCTCCCAAAATCTTTATAGGATACAATTGTTGCAACAAAGACCAAGTGTTATTTCATAAAATAAATTATAATATAGTCCTCATGAAAACCAAAATTGCGTATACTTTTTAATAAAAAATTCTCCTACCCATTAGAGGCGGTTTGAGCAAATTACCATGTTTATATGCATGTATCATTCGCTTATGCTTGTTTTATTGTCGGCATGAATAATTGACTTTTATTCATTTCATATTTATACTGTTACTAATTTATGGGGGCAAGGTGGTATTTTTATGTTTAAAAGTCTTAAAAATAAATTTAATTTTATATATCTAAGTATAGTTTTTATATTGATGTTTATAATAGGTACCACTTCTATATTGAATTTACATACTCTAAAGAAATCTACTAATATGCTTATTAATAATAATTATGAAAGCATAAAAGCATCAAACAATATGCTTCATGCATTACAGGAGGAGAATAAAAATATTCTTAATTATATAATGTCAGGTGATGAGCATAACGTAGAGCTGTTTTATGAAAACAACTCTAGTTTTTATAAATGGCTTGATTTAGAAAAGGGCAACTTAACTGAGCCAGGTGAAAAGACTTTGGTAGCAGCTATAGATAGAGGCTATATAGAGTATTCTGCCTCACTTTCTCAGCTTCAGCAAATAAGAAGCAAACGCGGCATTGAGGCTTCTCAATTATTCTATAATACAAATTTAGTTCCTTTGGCAAATAACCTATCTACTGAATTAGAAAAACTAAGTGCTCTCAATGAAAACTCTCTAACAAGAGGAAACCTAAGGGTAACGTCTTCAATTGAGAATTCCATATACTTAATAATTTTTCTATCTCTAGTGACAGCTATATCAGGTTTTCTATTATCTAGATACTTTACTAATAGATTTTTAAAACCTATTTATTCTCTTAGCAATACTATGAAATCCATCAAGGAAGGTAATTTAGATGTGGAAGCACCTATTATCTCTAAGGATGAGATTGGTGAAATGACTATAGAGTTTAATAATATGACAAAGAGGCTTAGGGATTTTGATAGAAGTAATACAGGTAAATTAATGATGGAAAAGAATAAATCTATTGCTATAGTAAAGAGTATATCTGACCCCTTGGTTGTTCTAGATAATGAATATAAAATTGTTTTATTAAATGCAGCCTTTGAGGAGCTATTTAGTATCCATGAGATATCTGTTTTACAAAAACATATTTTGAAGGTAATACCTAACAGTGAACTATTTGAACATATATCCCTTGTTTTTGATAAAGACAATGAATACAACAACTCAAAAATTATGCGCTTTACCAAAGACTCTGAAGACTATTACTTTAATATAACTAACACCTTAGTAAAGGATATGTATTCCGCTGCAAATGGTATAGTAGTATTATTTCAAAATGTAACTAAACTTAAACAGCTTGAAAAATTAAAGGCCGACTTTATATCTACTATATCACACGAGTTTAAAACACCATTAACCTCAATAATGATTGGAACAAGTCTTATTACGGATGAAAATATAGGTGAGCTTAATGCTAAGCAGAAAGAAATTATTGAAACCATAAAGGATGATGGACAGCGTTTATCGGAATTGGTTACAAATCTATTGCAGCTTTCAAAAATTGAATCTGATAATTCCATTTTTAATATGACTGGCTGCTCTATACTTGGCATAGTGCAGTCCTGTGCTCAAAATTTTTATGATCAAGCTGAAGCATATGATGTAAACTTATATTATGATGTGGATGAAGCGCTGCCAAAGGTATATGTAGATAGGGAGAAGATTATCTGGGTTATAAATAATATAGTCTCTAACTCATTAAAATACACTAATGCAGGAGATGAAATTAGCATTACTGCATTTACAGAACATGGTAGAATGTGCGTTACTATAAAAGATACTGGTATAGGCATTCCGAAAGAATATCAACAAAAAATCTTCGATAAATTCGTCCAAGTTATTGGCTCTGATAATGAAACTCGAGGATCTGGCCTTGGATTAAATATTGCCAAAGAAATTGTAGAGGCTCACGGCGGTGAAATATGGTGTGAAAGTGAATTAGATGTAGGAAGCAGCTTTACTTTTACACTTCCTATAGCTAATTCCAACTAATATAAATAAGCGGTGCATTAAAAGATTAGATATACCATTCTTTTAATGCATCGCTGCTTTTATATATTTTCAATTAATCAAGTTTGATTTTTTTACTATATCATTCCTTTGATAATGACACTTATTTATTTCTATTCTAATGTATTTGTTTCAGTATCTTTTACTCCAACTATTACTACTTTAAGTTCTCTTCTTAAGTTAAGTATTCTATCAATTCTTCCTCCCTTGGGAGATTTTATTATCTTTACCTTCGGTCTTAAAGGATAATCATGAGCTACTTCTTCTACAACTGCAGTTTCTCCAGTACTAAGAATTACAGTACTGCCTTCAGGGTATGGAACAACAACTTCTTCAAAAGCTTTAACAATTTTGTAATCAAAATTATCTCCACAGGTAGCCATTATATATTCTATGGCGTCATTGGGAGTCATAGCTTTTCTTTGAGGCCTATCAGAAGTAATAGCATCATATACATCTACTACAGCAACTATTCTACCAAACTTGCTAATCTGCTCACCCTTCCTGCCTTCCGGGTATCCACTGCCATTAATCTTTTCGTGGTGCTGGAGTGCTATAATCCTAGCTGGTATTGGTACATCATCAGTCCTTTTTAGGTAATTATATCCGCCAATAGTATGCTTTTTTATAAGCTGAAATTCTTCGTCAGTAAGTTTATCTTCTTTATTCATTATCTCCTTTGGAATAAATGCTTTTCCTATATCATGAAGTAAAGAACCTAAAAAAAGAAGATATAGCTCATAGCTATCTAGATTTAATCTTATGCCTAATACTAACGACATGATTCCTACATTTATGGAGTGCTTATAAGTATACTTGTCCATTTTTTTAATTATTCTAAGACTATCAATTACAAATTTCTTTGATATAATGTCATCCACTATTTTTTCAGTAATACTCTTTATAGCGTCAAAGTCTAGCTGAATCGTATTTGGTAAGTTTTTACCTGAGTTGTTATATGCGTTTATCTTATGCATATCCTTGAAGGTATTTCTGACTAGTGTCAAGGTTTTATCCCTTAAATGATTGGCAATAGCATTATTAACTGCCTCATCCGAATCTTGCTCATCTTTAATGTATAGTTCGAGTATATTTAAATTCCTAATCTTTTTTAAAATTGCCTCTGTAAGCTTTGCCCCTTCCTTCAAAAGAATCTTACCATCATTGTCATAAACAGGTTTGCCCAGATATGCCCCCTCTTCTACCTTACCAACTAATACCGTCCTCATTTATTTACCACCCCTACTGATATGAAACTTTTATTCTACTTATCTACTGAAATTCACAAAAACTGCTATATTGTAAAAACGTTTACGTGGTACTAATATTATACACCTATCAATGGATATTTTCAAAAGCTTCTAGTATCACTTGCTATGTTTCTAATAGAAAAATAATCTAAAATATGTTGTAAACTTATAATATATGTTTTTATAATATTGTATAGAATTTAATACTCTTTTTAGGAGATGATTATGTGAAAAAGGTTTTAGTAGTAGACGATACTAAAAATATCAGAATGTTACTTACTACTTGTTTAGAACTAAACGGCTATGAAGTAGTAACCGCCAATAATGGTCCTCAAGCTTTAGACATATTTAAACAAGATAGTTTTGACCTCGCCTTTTTGGATATAAAACTTCCAGAAATGAGCGGTACTGAGGTTTTAAGACGAATACGTGAGATGAATATTCACATACCTGTAATAATAATGACGGCCTTTGCTACTGTAAAAAATGCAGTAGAATGCACAAGGTTAGGTGCCGTAGCATACCTGCAAAAGCCATTTACTGCAGACAAAGTTAAATCCGTATTATCCGAGGTATCCTTAAATAATGCTAATACCTGTAATAGTGTAGATGACTATTTATGTAACGCAACTTCATTAATTGAAGCTGGAGATTTAGATAAAGCTTTTTCTTTACTAAAAAATGCCCTTTCTATAAATCCAAGCTGTGGAAAGGTTTATGAACTTATAGGAAAAATCCATGAAGCAAGGAATAAAATAGATGAAGCAAATAAATTTTATAGGGTTTCTAAACAATTTGATTAACTATGTATAATGATAAAAGAAGAACGACTTATAATCCCAATATGAAAATCAATTTAAATTATTATTCTAAGACTTACCCATACTAAAGAGACGTTGAACAGTTTCCGTATATTTATTTAATAATGGTTTAGTCCGCAAAAAAGGCAGAGTATTAATCCCTGCCTTTACTAACCATTCAATACTTCTTACGTTCTCAAAAAATAAAAAACGCCTTATATAAAATAAGACGTTCTTGGTGGCTCACCGGGGAATCGAACCCCGGACAACATGATTAAAAGTCATGTGCTCTACCGACTGAGCTAGTGAACCTTATGTAGACCTGGCAACTACCTACTCTTCCACAGGGCCTCCC
>JAUZPI010000115.1 GCA_030706015.1 Bacillota bacterium | reverse complement strand
ATTATCTAATTTGGAATCGGAAGACCATAATTTAAACTTAAAGAAATATCAAATCCACAAGCAAATTGAAAGTATTTTACTCATGCTAGAACCGCAGTGGTCGGCGAAAAGTATCACACTTGACGTCTCTCTTCAGGAAACTATTATATGTGGTGATGAGGATTTATTAAGTCAGGTATTTATAAATTTGCTTCATAATGCTATTAAATTTACACCAGAAAACGGCAGTATAGCCGTTAGCCTATCAGGCAATGAAAACGCAATTGAATGTAAAATTTCCGATACGGGCATAGGTATTTCACCGCAAGATCAGCAGCGAATTTTCGAGCGGTTTTATAAAGCGGATAAATCCCGTGACCGTTCTTTGGGCGGCAGCGGACTTGGACTTTCAATAGTAAAGAAGATTATTGATTTACATGGAGGGAAAATATCTCTTACCAGTGAAATTGGAAAAGGTACGGAATTTACTGTTTTGTTACCTAAATAGAAACTAATATGTCAATTACCACAGTCTGAATTAACGGACTGTGGTTTTTCTTTTCGTTTACATTCCGTTTAAACTCCATTTAAGTTCGGTTTAAATTGCAGTTATATACTGTGCTTGTAGAAACCAAACAGGGTTTAGAAATATCATTATTTTTAAATACTAATTTTATTATTCACACAACGGGAAAGGAGTCTTTTATATGGAAAACATGTAAAATATGTATCAAAAATCTCTATACTATCTTGAAAAAGCACCTGTTTCTAAAGCAATTATGCATATGGTTATTCCCATGATGCTGAGTTTAATTGCTAACATTATTTATAACATCACGGATGCCTTTTTTATTGGTAAACTTGAAAATACAGCTATGATGGCAGCAGTTACCTTAGCATTACCTTTTTCGGTAATACTCATGGCACTTGGGCAGCTATTTGCAGTGGGTTCAGGGACATATGTTTCTAGACTCTTAGGTGAAGACAATGTAGATGAAATAAAAAAAGTTTCTTCCGTAAATTTCTGGTCATCCATGATAGCTGGAATTATGTTTATGGCCATATGTGTGCCGCTGCTAACTCCTCTTTTACACCTTTTAGGAGCAAGAGGTGATACACTGCTGTACACAAGAGATTATATTAAGGTGTTTGTTATTGGCGCTCCATTTGTTATTGGCAGTTTTTCACTAGGGGAAATTGTTCGTGCAGAAGGGGCATCCACTGACTCAATGATTGGGATGCTGCTTGGCATTATAGTCAACATAATACTGAACCCGGTTTTTATTTTTAGTTTTCACCTAGGGGTTACGGGGTCAGCCTTGGCATCTGTGATTGGTAACATAATATCTGTATCTTATTTCATCTATTATCTTCAAAAGAAAAGTTCTGTTCAGAGTGTGTCTATTAAAGATTTTAAATGGAGTAGAGAGATTTATATAAATATTTTTAAAGTTGGTGTGTCAGCATTTTTGATTGATTGTTTTATGGCAGTAACTTGCTTACTATTTAATAATTATTCTACTCTCTATGGGGACAGTGTTGTTGCAGGGCTTGGTATTGCGCAAAGAGTTGTTCAGGCTGTGGACTTTATTGGTATGAGCTTTTCCATGGGAGCAGTACCTTTGATTGCATTTGCCTATTCAGCAAAGAATCAAGAGCGCTTGATGGAAATTATAAAAAAAGTCGTACTATATATGGTGGGCATCACATTAGTGCTTTCTGTGATTTTATTTATACTGAGAGCACAGATAATTGGTATCTTTAGCATTGATCCTAAGGTCATTGCCATTGGACAAACAATTCTCCTAGCTCAGCTTTGCTCTACTCTCTTTGCTGGCCTTTCTGCACTTTTTACAAGCATTTTTCAAGCCTTTGGAACAGGTGTACAATCCACAATTATGTCAGTTGTGAGGGGAATCCTTTTTGTTCCTATTCTGATTTTAGGAAATTTATTATTTGCTGTTAATGGTGTTATTTGGGCTAATACAATTTCAGAGGGATTGGCTTGTATAGTTGGTCTTACAATGTGGCTTATGATTAGACGGAAAAGCTTACAAGAAATTTCTATAAATGAATAAACAAGTTAAGTTACTTAATGTATCATGATGATATATTAAGTAATTTTACTCCAATAAATATCAGTAGCAACATTAGCATTTTCATAGATAGCTTATTAATTTTGTTTGAAAATCTAAACCCTAACCATTCTAATGGACCTGCAAGTATTCCTATACCACAAAAAATAAATCCTACACCTATTAATGGATGAAAAATTACAGAACTAATCATTGATATACCAGTTATACTAATCCATATACCCATACATAGAAAACCCATAGTTTCTCCCACTGAGTTTCCACAATATATATGAAAGGATTGAAAAACTATTTCAAGTGTTTCTTTAATTTTAGGATTAGTATTCTCGTCTATATATTTCTTTGATAAATTATCTGCTAAAAACACCCATCGCATAAGACCTAAAACATAAAAAATGCTTGATGCTATACCAAAGGCTGTTCCTATCATTAAATAAGGAGTATTATTTCTATTCAAAATTCTATAAAATATTGCTGATATTGGAATAAGCATTAATGAACTTAATGCAAAACAAATCCAAAAGAATTTTAATTTTACTCCTCCCTCGTGAAATTTTTGTAAGATAGTATTAGTAGGTGACCTTAGTATTTGGGGATAATTAAATATCTTAGTAATGCCTATTTGGCTAATAATAAATCCTATAGCAACAATGATAATAAAAACTCCCGAACATCTATAAAATGTAATCATATCCATGTTGAGTTCCTCCTTGTATAATATAGTTTGATGTGTGTTTAGTTGCTAAACAAGATAACAAAAAAATAGCTATTTTTGGTCTAAGAAATTTTCTAATACATTAAGAATATCTAAAAAAGTTTCTACGTTTTTGTCTGACAAGTGTACCAAGTGTTCTGATATTTCAGTGTAAAGTTCTTTATGATATTCCTCATGACCTCTATATGCAAGAGCACCCTTTTCGGTAAGTTCTAAAGAGACTTCATTTTCAGTATCAGATACCATTTTTTTATTTACCATACCTTTTTTTATTAATTTGTCTACCATTTGAGAAATAGCACCTTTAGTAATTCCTAAATATTGAGCTAATTCAGTGACATTGATTTTGTTATTTTTTCCTATGGCATCAATTGTGTGAACTTCAGACCTATATAATAAATCCCTTGTTCCATAATATCTTGGTTTCTTCTCCCAAGCATTATATTTATTCATAACTTTTTCAAATTTATGTATCATAATTTCTGTTGTAGTTAATTTTTCAGGCATTAAATCACACTCCTTATGTTTAGTAGCTAAACTCTATATGTAATAATATACCATTAGGGAATTTATGTCAATGTATTTTTATTTAGTGCTAAGACTATTTGAAAATAAAAAAGTTTTCTTTAGACTGTAAAGATGTTGCCTCGGGTACAAGAAAAAACAGCACTAGCTTTTAGTGCTGTTTTCCATGGCAAACTATATTTTACTCAGTATTGGTTATTCATATTATTATCTTATTATTTTTTCTTTTTTCTAAATAAAATTGCTCGACTCCAGATAGTATCAAAGATAGCTGGGGCAACATTTGTTTCTGGGTTTGCATAAATCCTGAAGCCTACATAAGCGTCCTCATTGTTATCAACACCGTATGCTGATCCTTTGGGGTTGCCTGTACTATATGGTATTATAACTTCATTGCCTTCTTCAGTTTTCCTTGCCATCTTTACCGCGTAATAGTACTTGGAGTTTTTATAATCTTTAGGGAAATACTCGGTGGCTGGGTACTTTAACTCATCTGTAATATTGGCTCCTGAAACACCGTTCCATAATTCCTCGCCGTAAAAACTAATGTTGAAAAATGTTGCAAATCCGGTTTGTGCGTGGTCAACGCCATATATTATCACAAAATCCTCATCAGTTTTTAATTGGAAATTGTCGGTCCTTATATAGAGGCCATCTCTGTTATCATAATACACGGCAACATCCTGTAATATTCCCTCATAACCATCAAGTATCCAGAGTTTTGAATTCAGATCCGCAGGTTCATATTCTTCATTTTCATATTTCTTAATTATCTCATTTCGCAGGTAATTCATTTCATTTCTTGCATAAGGAACTACCTGGAATTCAGTAGTGCCGGTTTCATGCTTTTTAAGATTTGGTATAGGCCATGGATCTTGAGTAGGATAAGTAGTTTTTGGAGTAATACGTAATACCTTCACATAGTTTTCAAGATTATTGATATAATTCCAGCCGGTATCATAATCTAACCAAATTGCAGCTCTCATGATAAAGGAGAAGGTATCTTTACCTTTTTCAAGTCCAAGGTTTACAAGTCCCTTAGGAATGTTGTCATCGTTCATAATACCTGGGCTAAATCCTGAGTTAACTAGAGCATCACGCATTTGTTTATTAATGCCTCTATCTGCAGTTGTAATGATGATGGTGGAACTGTCAAAGGGACTTCCGGGGGCTCCATAAGGCGTATTATCAGTCCAGATATTATGGTTATTTATTTGATCCCCCATGCTGGCACCTATATTGTGATAAAAACCAGTATGCTCATTGCCTGCCGTAATAGTATCACTATAATCTTTTGACGGTTCGTTTTCTACAAACCCAAGGTAGCTTCTATAACTAAAATTATATGCTGGTGGAGGAGTCTTTCCAATCAACACAATAGCTTCATCAGCACGCAGCTTATAGTCTAATCCAGGTGCTGCGTATTCTATATTAGCTGGATAATTGTCAGTGCCATTAGGAATATATCCTTTTGGAGGTTTCTGAGCGGGAGCTGGATCTTGATTTGGTGCCGGTGGAAGAAGATAGGTTGCATATGGTGCACCTGCATTGTTCGCAAAGGCAGTGTCAATTATACCTAAACTGACTACCTTCAGTATGTCAACATGCTGAAGTTTACCCTCCTGGACAATAAAACCTCTTTCTTCTAAAGTAGAGATAAAATCTTTTGTCTTTCCATCCTCATCATTTACATGATTAGTAAGTTGTCTCCATAAGTCCGGGTTATGCATTGGTGTATTAACGCAGTAACGGCATGAGCGTATTTTGCAGTTATCACAAGGGTATAGATTATTCATTGGAGTGTTAAAGTAGTTAGGATATTTTTTGTACATATTGTTCTCCCATTTCACAGGCTTTATATCAGCTTATGCTAAGCTTTAAAGGATGTGCTTTAAGATCAATTCCAAAGACTAACCCCTTTGTTTTGGACAAACCTTAAACTTTCATGTTACATAAATAATGAAAAATGTAACAAAATGTAACCAAAATGTAACACCATAGAGGCATTGATATTACTTACTTTATAATAAAAAAATGTAACCTAAAATGTAACCGAAAATTCTTAAAAACTGCTGAGAAGGCTGACGTATCAAGGGATAAGAGGGTGTTTTGTGAGGAAGAATTAAACCTGCAAAAAGTATAAAAATATTGAATAATTACTATAAAATTAACCTAAATTACATAAACTTACGTCTTATAAAGAAGGTTCTTTCACTTTACACATCCTCTTTGTTTTAATTATAATTGATTTCCTAAATGAACTAGCATTTCTGCAACTACGTTAAGTTCTTCAATGGAAGCTGTAATTTCTTGAGTAGCAGCAGCTTGCTGCTGTGTAGAGATTATTGTTCCTTCAACTTCTGAAGAAATTTTATTTACAGCATTAATAGCGTTTTCTAAAATGCGATAAACTTTCTTTACAGCCTCATTACTGTTTTGAGAAAGTTTTCTTATTTCATCTGCTACAACACTGAAACCTTTGCCATGTTCACCTGCTCTTGCAGCTTCAATTGCAGCGTTGAGGCCAAGTAGATTCGTCTGATTGGAAATTTGCTTAATAAATTTTAAAACTTCATCTGTTTCTTTCATAGCAGAATCAGCCTTTTTAGCAGATTCAACCACTTTACTATTAGATTCAGAAAGCTTTAGGGCATCATTAGCTACACTTGAAATACTTGCAGATATTTCCTCTAGTGAGCTAGATAGATTTTCTGCAGATTGAAGCAATTCCTGTTGTTTCTCTAGATTCCTGCTAATTGAAATAGCACCGATTACATTACCATTCATATCAGTAATTGGAGTACATATAGTCCTAAAGGCTATTCCATAAACTTCTTTGGATACTATGGTATTACTTGCTTGATTATTCCGCATAGCTTTTTTCGTAGGTGAATTTTCTGGTAATACCATACCATTTTTGACTGGTAACTTTAAAGTTTTACTTTCAATATGATTTATTATTTTTTCTGTATCAAATACAGTAACAGAAATATCTTCAGCCAGTATTTTTGGAAGAATATATGAAAATTTAATTAAATCATCTAAAGAATTTATTTCATTTAGTGAAATCATATCTATCAGCTCCTTTATATTTTTAATTTCGGATAAGTTTATACTTTCTTTACTCAATTTTCGAAGGGAAAAAGCTATAGTTTTTCCTTAAGTATTCCAAAACAAATCCAAAGGATGTGCAAGGCGATAAACTTCATTCCAGTACGGAATACAGGCAAAGTATACTGAACGGGTTTCATCAAAAAGAGCCATAATCCCAGATCTGCTCTCAATCTTTATTTCATAGTGACTTCCATGATATCCAATGAGTTTGAATAAGTTTTGCAGAAGCATAGAATCACTTATAGGTGAAGAATTTTCATAATAATATATAGGGCAGTTTCCTTTGAAACTTTTATTACCATGTTGTATAATTGTTGGGGAGGGATACAAATGAAAACAATAGAAGTGGTTGCGGCAATAATAAAACATGATAATAAAATATTCATCACACGTAGAGGATATGGTGAATTTGAAAACATGTGGGAGTTTCCTGGTGGGAAAATGGAAATGGGAGAGACCCAGGAAGAAGCACTTATTCGTGAAATTAAAGAAGAGTTAGAGCTTGATATTGAAATATCAAAATATTTAACAACAGTGGACTATGACTATCCAAATTTCCATCTTACAATGCATTGTTTTATATGCAGTATATGTGGTGGAGAATTACAGTTAAACGCTCATAATGATGCTAAATGGATAACCTTTAAGGATATAGATAATCTTAATTGGGTACCAGCTGACGTATTAGTGGTTGAAAAACTCAAAGAAATATAAAAAGTGATATTATTTAAATTACAGTATTAGATAATATCACTTTTATTATTTGCATTATAAAATTATGTAATAATAAAGATCTACTCTTACTGGTGTATACAGCTGATATCTGCTTTCTACAGCTGTCTTATTGGTATTGGTCATTATGTATTTTTTTCTTTGATGCAACAGCAGTAGGGTAATTATATCATTATTTAATATTTGATAATGCATCTTTGATGTATTTGTAGAGCTCTCCACTCATTCCGCTTCCTTTTGCTGCATGTGGATTTTCTGCATGATAGCGTTCAGCTGAGTAAATAATCCCAATATCACCACCTGAAAAAAATCCATACATTGTTTACTGTGAAAATCGTATCAATCTGCTCAATTTGTTTGAAGTAATATGAAAAATCATCAATAATATTTCCAAAGGGCATATCAGTGACGCTGGTAAAGATACTATGCATGCCTAAATCCTTCAATACTTGAATATACCCTTTATCCCCAATTAATTCTTCAACAGATAAATTATTTATACTGTCTAAAGGTACATTCAATAATGAATCATTAATATAACCTAACGTAAGGTGAGGTGCAAGAGTTATTTTTCATTTAACCTTCGTTATTTTTCATTAAGTTTTGTTTTAACTAATTTATAACTTTTAGTGTAAATGAAATAATAAACTCAAAAGGAGTTGATAGAATGGAATTTACCCTTGATGCAATAAAAGAAGCACGCTCAAAATATACTGGTACTGAGTTCCCCAAGGTGTGCAGCATGCCAGTAGGAAAGTATTATTTAAATAAAAAGGTTATCCCAAGAAGAAAATGGTACTATGGAGCTGTCTCCGTTGTAGCAGCGGCATTATTAATTATCACATTAAATTTTGCGGTATCTTTTATTAAAAATAATACGGTATATATCATGGATGAGGTTGGCAGAATTGCAGTGTTCGCTCCCAAGGCTGCTTTTGGAGGGATTAATGGATCAGCTCTCATGTTACCGTCAGAGGAAGCTGCTTTACATAAGCCGGAAATAGCCGTTCCGGTGGATTTGAAAGCTGAAGAAGGTGATCAGAGAAATGCTGATGCAGGACACTCACCCTGGAAGCTTGACCCAGTCTATGTCTCTCAGGTTTTTGTGAGCCTAAAGATATCTCCTCAGGGAATTTCAGGTGAGTATCCTGTTAAATATGAGGATCTCAGGCTTGTTAAGAATACAGGAACTAATGCTGTGGTAGAGGTTGGCGGTAAGCTTAAGACACCTGTTAAAAGAGTATACCTGAAGAAACTCATAAGACAGGATAAAACAGGTATATGGACAGTTGTGGGATATGATTCATCATCGCAGAAATTATCAAAGAATATTCTGATGTAATAGATAAGCTTAACATTTCAAAGTAGAGATTGAATGCTTTTAAGAGCTAATCCGTATGTGATTAGCAATACAAATAAGAATTAGCTACTCCTCTACTTTTATTATATCATATGAAATTTTCAAATAACAGGCTTATAATTTTAGCCCACTGTGTGTATTATAGGAACAGATTGACTTTATGGAGAATTGTTTCAACTAGACCTATAAAAGAGGGGGAATACGTATGAATTCATATGTGCTTAGCTTTCAGGAAATTGACAAAACAAAGCTTTCCATGGTGGGGGGTAAAGGTGCCAACCTAGGAGAACTATCCAAGATTCATGGGATACTGGTACCAGAAGGTTTTTGTGTTACCACAGAAGCCTATAAAAAGATAACCGGAAATAATGAGGAACTTAATGATTTACTGAAAGAATTATTCTATCTTAGAGTAGAAGACAGGGAAAAGGTGGGTGAAATCAGCAAGAAAGTTCGCAGGGTTATTGAAAATATACCTATTTCTCAGGCTATAGCAGAAGAGATCTCGATTTTTCTTACAAAGTTTGGTGAAAAAGCTTCCTATGCTGTACGTTCCAGCGCAACTGCAGAGGATTTACCCACCGCCTCCTTTGCAGGTCAGCAGGATACCTATTTGAACATTATGGGAAGGGAAGCAGTTCTAAAGCATATCAGCAAGTGCTGGGCATCGCTGTTTACCGAGAGGGCAGTAATTTACCGCCTTCAGAACGGCTTTGACCACCGAAAAGTCCATCTGTCTGTGGTTGTTCAGAAGATGATCTTCCCAGAGGTGTCAGGGATTTTGTTTACTGCGGATCCAGTCACTTCTAATAGGAGGGTGGTATCCATTGATGCCAGCTTCGGACTTGGTGAGGCCTTGGTCTCTGGTATGGTGAATGCTGATAACTATAAAGTGCAAAGCGGAAAGGTTATCCAAAAGAAGATATCCACCAAGAAGCTGGCTGTCTACGCCTTAAAGGATGGTGGTACGAAAGCACAGGAGCTTGAGGATGACAAGCAGGATATGCAAGCACTGACAGAGGAGCAGATCTTGAGCCTCACGCACATAGGCAGAAAGATTCAAGAACATTTCGGCTGTCCACAGGACATGGAATGGTGCTTAGCTGATGATAGTTTTTATATTGTCCAGAGTCGCCCAATCACTACTTTATACCCAATCCCTGAAGTAAATGATGGGGAAAATCACGTTTATTTATCTGTGGGCCATCAACAAATGATGACGGACCCTTTGAAGCCACTAGGAATGTCTTTAATGGAGTTAATATCTTTTGGCCACAGGTTTAAAGCTGGTGGAAGGTTGTTTGTGGATGTGGCACAAATGCTGGCTTCCCCTGACAGCAGAAAAATGTTATTAGATAACATGGGGCAGCACGATCCCCTCATGAAAGATGCAATTATGACTATAATAGAGCGAGATTTCATAAAATGTTTACCCAAGGATAAAGAGGAGCAAAGTCCCCATAAAAGTAATAAAGGTGTGCCCTCTTCGAATCCGGAGCCAAAAATCGAAAGTGACCCCACAATCGTTTCTGATTTGATCAAGAAGAGTCAAAGATCCATAGAAGAGTTAAAACAAAAAATCCAAACCAAATCAGGAACAGATTTAATTGATTTTATTCTAGAAGATATAGAGGAGTTAAAGAAGATTTTATTTGACCCCAAAAGTACAGCTGTATTCATGGCTGCTATAAATGCTTCGTTATGGATCAATGAAAAAATGAAGGAGTGGCTAGGTGAAAAAAATGCAGCAGACACTCTTTCTCAATCTGTGCCAAACAATATTACTTCCGAAATGGGTCTAGAGCTAATGGATGTGGCAGATATGATTCGTCCTTATCCAGAAATAATTGATTATTTACAAAATGTAAAAGATGATAACTTTTTAGAGAAATTGGTTGAGTTTCATGGCGGACAGGAAATCCAAGATGCTATCTATACTTATCTTAATAAATATGGAATGCGATGCAGCGGAGAAATCGATATTACTAAACCCCGCTTCAGCGAAAAGCCAAGTACACTTGTCCCAATGATTCTAAGTAACATCAAAAACTTTGAACTAAAGGAAAGTCATCGGAAATTTGAGCAAGGACTGCAGCAAGCTTTGAAAAAAGAACAAGAATTATTAGAACGATTAAAGCAATTGCCAGATGGTGAACAAAAGGCCAAAGAGACAAAACAAAAGATCGACTTAATCCGTAACTTTATCGGTTACCGTGAATATCCAAAATACGGCATGGTTAGCCGCTACTTTGTTTATAAGCAGGCTTTAATGAAAGAAGCTGAAAAACTTGTGCAAATGTGCGTTATTAATGAAAAAGAAGATATTTACTATCTCACTTTTGAAGAACTTCGTGAAGTGGTACGCACAAATAAGCTGGATTGCCAAATCATAAGCAAAAGAAAAGCTGAGCACAAATTATATGAAAAACTAACTCTGCCACGTGTTATCACCTCAGATGGTGAAACACTCTCCGGTGAGTACAAGAGGGAAGATCTTCCAGCAGACGCTATTGCAGGTTTAGCTGTTTCTTCCGGAATTATAGAGGGACGGGCACGTGTCATTTTAAACATGGAAGATGCTGATTTGGAAGCAGGAGATATATTAGTCACTTCCTTTACTGACCCCAGCTGGACACCTTTGTTTGTAGCCATAAAAGGGCTAGTTACCGAGGTTGGCGGTCTTATGATCCATGGTGCAGTTATAGCACGTGAATATGGCTTACCAGCAGTTGTGGGAGTGGAAAATGCTACTAAGCTGATAAAGGATGGCCAAAGAATACGGGTAAACGGAACTGATGGCTATGTAGAAATAATATAGTTATTTTTTGGCAAACTACATTGAAGTAAGGAGAGTAAAACATGGAAGATAAGCAAACAATAACAATAAAAGCAACAGT
>JAUZPI010000114.1 GCA_030706015.1 Bacillota bacterium | reverse complement strand
GAGCTAAAGATTGCCTAAATATTTTAAAAATATATTGTGTAAAATTGGATACGTGTTTTTATCTTAATTGGATACTGTATCCTCATGGGGATATTATATCAACAATAGGTAATTTAAAATTAAAAATTGCCTATCTAAAGTTATTATTAATTATACCCAATATGGAGGTAGTAATAATGTTTATTATAATGAAAATTTATACTTGTGGTATACATATAATTGAAACTGGTGCTATAATTGGGGTAAAATTATGAGTTTTGTTATTAATTTTAATTTTAATTTGACAGATTATAGGAGTGAACTTATGCATAAGGTGAAAAAGGGTGCTGTTATTACTTCCGTAGTTATCATATTAATTCTTTCACTTGCAAGATTATTCTTAGGTACAGATTTAGGTAATAATATTGTTGACAGTATAGTATGGTCAGAAGAAAAGAAGCTGTTTAATGAGGAAAGTATATCTAAAATATCTTTCTATGCTGAAAAAGCTATAGACCTTACAGGGGAAGAAAAAAAGAAATTTATTAGTAATTTGAAAAGCTCTAAGTTTTATAGGAACAATGAGCAGCGACAAGTTGATGGTGGACTAGCTATAATCATATTTTTTAAGGATGGTTCTAAAGAATCCCTTGAATATTGTGGGGCAAGTGTTTTTCAAATTCAGTATAAGGGTAGGATTTTTTCTATCAAAAATAAGGAACTAGAGCAAATATTGCTGGAGCACGAGGTGTCATTATAAGAATAACAGAATTACAAAGAAATAACATTTTGAGGTGGTATAATGAATAAAAAATTAGGACTTTATTCTGCAATTATAGTTGCCATTACAACTTTTATATTTGGCATATCTTTACTTACAGAAACAGATGCATTATCATATTTTATTTGCATAATACTTTCTTGGGGATATATTTTGCTAGCCTGTACTTTCTACACCGAAGCTGTGGAAGATAGAAAAGCCTTAGCTCTTGGTGGTGTGGCTTTTAGCTGTTTGTATGGAGTATTTGTAGATGTGGTATATTTTACTCAACTTACTGCTGTATCTAATGAAACAATATCAAATAGTGCTCTTCAGATATTATCATATCAATCACCAGGAAGTCTATTCTTTAGCTTTGACTTGTTTGGCTATGGAATGATGGCATTATCCACTTTTTTAATTGGTATTTCTATAATTCCTAAAAATAAAAAAGATAAATGGCTTAAGGCACTTATGATGATACATGGAATATTTCTATTTTCCTGCGTAGGCATGCCTATTCTTAATGTTTTCGAGGGCAGTGGTGATAGCGGGGCCTTTGCTGGTACAGTTGCCTTACTTTGCTGGTGCCTTTATTTTGTTCCTATTGGTATCTTATCAGCTTTGCATTTTAGAAAAGCTATTGATTAAACGGAAGGATTGGGGAGGAATAAGATGAATATAAGGGAAATAAGAAAAGATGACATTAGTTCAATTATCAATATTATTAATAATAACTATGATGAAGTAATAAACTGTCTATAGGACACGCAAGAGGAGGATTTCTTTATGAAAATTAGGTTCATTTTATTTGTTTTAGTCACAACTATACTATTGGCAGGATGTGATGGTGGCTCTACTAATGTAACTTCCCAGGGTAATTCCAATCAGTATGTTGACTTTAACAAAGTAAAGTCTCAAACTACTGAACTTATGAAAAATTATGAGAATGGATTAGTGAAGGCAATTAAAGAAAATGATTTCTCAAAGGTGGAACCATATATACTTGCAAACAGTCCATTATATGAATCACAGAAAAAATTAGTAAGTGATTTACATTCTCAGGGGATAACAAAAAATTTGATTTCTTATAAGATATTTAATTTTTATTATGGAGAAGGACCAACCTCTTTCAAAGCAGACGTTGTAGAACAAATAGAAACTCATGATTCTCAGAATAGAACAACAACAGAGGATTATCAATGCACTTATACTGTTGAAGCAGCAGATAATCAAGTTAAATTGAGTGAATTTAAAAAATGGATACCTACGCAGAGTAACGATCCCAATACACAAGCAAGTGTAAAGTCTAATGAACAATCAACTGCAAAGCCTGATGGATACTATGCTGGAATTATAATAGACAGTACTTACGATAATGCCTTAATTAAAAAATTAAATAATAAGTACGATGGCGACTTAGATAAGCTTTTTGAAACCAATACTGCAAAGGGAAAGAATTCGCAAGTAGTAGATTCTATACGAAATTATGGTACAAAGTTTAGCATAAAAAGGTCAGAAGTGGTTAATAGAACCTCAAGCAATCCATATGAAGCAGAAAAGAAGATAACAATTAGGTATAAGGATAGTAATTCTAATTATAAGGATTTAATTTTGTATATTACTTTAGTGGTTAAGGAGAATAAAGGTAATAATACTACAAACTACAACGGTGATGCTAGCATTACTGATGTTAAAAATATAAGGATAAGATAATTAATGAACTTTAATATATGTAAATAGAAATGTATAGAAAGCATAAAAAAGGAGGATTAATTATGAATATAAGGAGAATGAGAAAAGAGGATATTGTTAAAGCTGTTAGTATTGTTAATAGAAACTTTGATGAAGTAATGACCAAGGTACATTCAATCGAGGTGCTGAGAGGACTTAAGGAGGAAAATACAATAGAAAACTGGGAAAATCAAATAAATTTGAGAGAGATCTTTGTTGTAGAGGAACAAGGAGAGGCTATAGCTACTGGTGCATTAGCTAATTTTGAAAACGACACTTTACATGAATATCGTATATCAAATTTTTTTGTACAACCTGAGTATCATGGTAAGGGTATTGGTAAAAAGCTTTTTTATGCCATATTAGAAATTGCAAAAGAGAGAAAAATAGATTCACTGCATGTACCTAGCAGCAGATCCGGAATTGAATTTTATAGACATTTGGGATTCATTGAAGATGAGATTCAAGAAGATGAAGCTCATGAAGTTATATGGATGACAAGGACAGTACTGTAACTTGCTGGCATGAATAATATTTGCTGCATTTACTAAAGCTAAAACATAATTATTGTATATTAATAATATTTATATTAAAATGCATATAATAAGCATTTTGCTAATGATGAATATTATTGAGAGGTGGACTAGTATGTTAAAGGAATTTAAGGAGTTTGCAGTAAAAGGAAATGTAATTGATTTAGCAGTCGGTGTTGTTATCGGGGGTGCCTTTGGTAAAATAGTTACTTCTATGGTAAATGACATAATTATGCCATTAGTAGGCGCTATAACAGGTGGAATTAATTTTACATATTTAAAAATTGTTATTAAGGGAGCTCAAGGTAGTGTTCCTGCAGTTACTCTTAATTATGGAAGCTTCATTCAAAATGTTGTTGATTTTTTAATTGTTTCATTTTCTATTTTCTTATTTATAAAATTAATTAATAAACTTAAAAGAGAAAAGAAAGCTGAAATTGCTGAAGCAGAAGCAAAATTATCTGAAGAAGTTTTATTGCTTAGAGAAATTAGAGACTTGTTGAAGAAATAAAACAAAGGGAGCGTCATGTTCCCTTTGTTTTATTTCTAGGAAAATAGTATAATCTTTTATTCGCTTTTCCAAGCTGGAAGCTTTGCCATCATAGCTTTTGCTGCATTACCTGCAGCTGTTTCATCAAGCCCTTGGGTTTTAACTATAAAATTAGTTAAAGAGCTTAGCTTCTCATCGTAGCTTTGCATTGTTCCGTCAGGGCGGGCACAATACCTGCAATAGTCCTTTTCTACATCTCCGTTTGCAAAATCCTCCTGATTTTTCATTGGCATTCCACATGCTATACATTGTTTCATTTTTACACACTCCTTATAAATCATTTTTAATTAAACTCATATAATGACATAATAATTCGTCACCATATTCTTTTAATACAGAACCATTGGGAGAAAACAAATCACCATTGGTAAGATAATAGTGAATTAAACCTATCCAGGTATTATAAAGCAGGTGTATTGGTGACTTATGTATAATGCCTTGTTGCATTTCTTTCTCTGCAGCCATGCTTATATGAAAAGAAATAGTAGACTGAATCATGATATAGGTACTGTTTACACCTTCAGGAAGTAATCGTCTTTCAATAATTAGTCTTGTATAAAACTGTTCAAATTCAATCAGTCCAGTTAGGTGAGCCCTTAAAACATCATATAAGTTTCTATGGATATCTACTAGTTCATGAAGTCGTTGAGTAATTCTTTCTCCAAATTTTTCAACCACAGCAATTAATAGATCTTCCTGCTTGGCAAAGTGGGCAAATACTGTACCGTGAGAAACACCAGCAGCTTTAGCAATATCAGCAGTCTTAGTATTCAGTATTCCATTTTCTCCAAACTGTTTAATAGCAGTGTCTATCAAAAGTTCTCTAGTTAAAGTTTTCTGTTTTTGTCTTTTGTTTTCTGGCATCGTACTATCCTCTTTCTGCGATGAGTAATTACTCAATGAGTATGCACTTATTGTACGTGATATTTATATATATGTCAATGATTATATTTACGGTATAAACATGTACATAAATGTAGATTATTGGTATACGAGGATATAGATTTAATGTTATAATTTGAATAAACAAATTTCTAAGTGGTTAAGACACTTAGAAATTGTTATTTTTAGGAGAAGTGATTGTTATATAAGGGGGGAGGTTCTTGAAAATTTCAGAGCAAATAAAAGTGCAATGTAAGGATTTAATAATACCAATTATTTGGCATGTGCTATATTTAATTATTAGCAGCAGATTTGATTCCAAACACAGGGTCTATTGTGATTTCATATTTTATTTAATGCTGGCAGTATATTTTATAGTTATAGGCTCTATCAGTTTTAAGGACCTATGGAGTGAGTGGAAAAGAGGGAAAAAGTTTTGGATACCAGTATTGGTTACTACTATATCTATAGTTGCAGCCTTTGCAATTGGCTCATTAGTATCCATGTTGTTTCCCAATGTCAATGATGGTATAGGAGTTCTCAAGGTAGTTAATGTACCAGCACTTGTTGCTTTTGCATTAACAACAATTATACTTCCACCAATAGCAGAAGAGGCTTTTTACAGAAAAGCAATAATAAGTTTTGATAATAATATTTCATTGTTAGTCACAACTGTTATAGGAACTTTATTATACGCAAGTGAACATTCATTAAAACCATTGGGGTTTCTGATTGCCGTTATTTGGGCACTGCCTTTTACAATATCCTATATAAAAACTAAAAATATTTACATATCCATGACAGCACATTTTATATGCAATCTTGCATTTAATGGTATAACTGTCATTGTAGTAGCAATAAGGTTTTTGGGAGTTTAATCCATAGGTATTTATAAGATAAATTAGTATAAACAAATCACTCAAATATATGAATTAATAATAAAATGGAGGATGAAATAATGTCAGTTATATCAATAGTACTAGTACTTTTTCTTGCACTGTTTTTAGTGGTGGGCTTAGTAAAATCAAGCTTAATGAAAGATGTTTCAGGTTTAAAATTAATGCTTTTAGGGATTAATATAACCTTATTTGGAGGAATAATAGCTGTTGATCCTAATGCTAGTTTAGGCGGCTTTGAATACATAATAGTAGTTATAGGATTGATAGTATCTTTTGTTGGTTTAGGAAAGAAGGATTAATTTTTAGTTTTTTAATAATGTATATTTTTCAAAATTCATATTTTCAATTCCATCCTTTAAAGTAATATGTTCCATAAAGGGCTCACTCATCTCATGTGGTATGCTGATTATCCTGCAGCTTTGATTCTCCTTTAATAGATTTAGTAATTACTTTAGGATGTATTTTGTAAAAAATGTAGAGGAGAACAAGTTTACAGCATTGACTTTTTATGTAATTACTTATATACTATAGAAAATTAAAAAGAAAAATCTATGAAGAGAAAGAGTAGATGCAGGAATTTAGTTAAAGCGAGTTTGGAACGGTGGGAGCCAAATACTGTAGCCTATATTGAATGGGTCTCTAAGATGTGCTGCGAAGTACACAAATAAACTCTCTCAATCTCAGATTGAGCTTTCATTCATTAACCGATGTGGAGAAAATTGAAACTAACAGCACGATGTATTTGTGAAGATATCAGAATCAAATAAACTCTCTCAATCTCAGATTGAGCTTTCATTCATTAACCGATATGGAGAATATTGAAGCTAACAGCACAATGGTCACTTTGTCCCATATTGGGATGAAGTGGCCTTTTTGTGTCAGCAATAGAGGAGGAGAAAAAATATGCCGCTAAAATACGAAAATATTGTGCCTTGGGGCAGAAACCTTAACGAGTACTGCAAAATGTTTGATTTATCACAGGAGGATTTATCTAAGAAAATATTAGGCTGTGGAGATGGACCAGCCAGCTTTAACTACGAAGCAACCCAGAAAGGTTATACTATAATCTCCATTGACCCAGTATATTATTTTACTAAAGAGCAAATAGAGAAAAGAATAGAAGAAACCTATTATATAGTTATGAAAGAAACAAGTGAAAATGCTGATAGATTTATCTGGAAAAGTTTTAAGGATGTAAATGACTTAGGAAGAGTTCGAATGGCTGCAATGAAAAACTTCCTGCAGGATTATAATAAGGGCCTAGAGGAAAAGAGATATATTCCAGGAGAACTACCGAGACTAGAGCTTAAAGATAATGAATTTGATATAGCCTTAAGTTCACATTTTCTATTTTTATACTCTGATAATTTAAGTCTTGATTTTCATATCGAAGCAATGGAGGAAATGCTGAGAGTATCAAAGGAGCTTAGAGTATTCCCTATACTAGATTATAACGCAAATCTATCAAAGCATTATGCTGGAGTGGTAAAGCATTTTGGAGATAAAGGTTTTGATGTACAAGAAGTAACTGTAGATTATGAATTCCAGGTAGGTGGAAATAAAATGTTAAGGATTTCCAAAATGTAATTGACGTTTAAGTACAGGTATGGTAATATCATCAATAATAAAAACTGTGATGAGAAGAGTAGATTGATGATTTCTTTTACAGAGAACTCCGTAAGCTGAGAAGGAGCATAGAATTATTAATTGAAAATGGCCTCTGAGTTTCGCACTGAACCTAAGTTTTAGGAGTAGGCTGTGACGGGTACTCCCGTTATAGAGTTAGAGTATAAGTTATATATAACCGTACTTGATAAGTTTAATATGGCGACATATTAATAAACTGAGGTGGTACCACGAGTAGTTAACTCTCGTCCTCAAGACTAATTGTCTTGGGGGTGAGGGTTTTTTACACAAAAAATCTCTCTCGACCTTAGGTCGAGCGTCCATTCATTAACTTATTTGGAGAGTACAGAAACTAACTGTACAATGTATTTTCAGAGACATCAGTATTTAGGAATCTCTCTCGACCTTAGGTCGAGCATTAATTCTTACCATGTGCGGAGAATGCAAAGTTTAACAGCACGATGTAATTTTCGAGATATCATACACAAATAAACCCACCCAATCTCAGATTGGGCTTTCATTCACTAACATATATGGGGAATACACAAATTAACAGCATGATGTAATTTTTGAGATATCATGAGCTAATATTTGTAATTCATTACTGCATAAATGGAGGCTAAGAGATGAATATACGGGAGATAAGAAGAGAGGATATTGGAACAGTTATTAATATTATTAATAGAAACTATAATGACATAATGATAAAGGTACATTCCAAAGATGTTTTGGAAAGATTTAAAGAACATAATACTGTAGGAAATTGGGAGAGCCAAATGAATTGGAAGCAAATCTTTGTGGTTGAGGAGTGTGGGGAAATAGTTGCTACTGGTGCATTAGCTAATTTTGGCGATAACACTTCACCTAAATATTGCATATCCAATTTTTTTGTACAGCCTGAATCCCATGGTAATGGAATTGGCAGACTTCTTTTTGAATACATACTACAAGTTGTAAAAGGCAAAGGAATAAATTTATTACATGTACCTAGCAGCAGAACTGGATTTGAATTTTATAATAAAATGGGGTTTTTTAGGGATCATATTCAAGAGGATGAAGCAGATGAGATTATTTGGATGACAAAGAGCATATAGTGGGTTACAGAATAGTTTTGTATCAAACTTTCTTGCTTATTACTTAAAAGTTAATGTGGGGTGAAATTATGAGTACAAAATACAAGGGTGAAGATATAGAAGAAAGATATATTTCTTGCTACGAAGAAACTTTTCGTCTATGTTTTCAAACTATTAATAGAATTACCATTAAAACTCGGTTTGGTGATACTAATGTAAATATGGTAGGAGATGATAGTAGACCTAAGTTACTTCTCATACATGGTAATTATGTAAATTCTTCTATGTGGTATCCAAATATCGATGAATTAAATAAACATTTTAAATTATATATGATAGATTTTATTAACGCTCCTGGTGAATTTATCTTTAAGAATAAAATGAATAGTGATGACTTTGCTCAGTGGCTGTTAGAGATAGTTGACTTTTTAAAACTAGAAAAGGTAAATATTATTGGGTTTTCTTTAGGTGCTTATTATGCTTTGAATTTTTCAATTTATCATTCAAATAGGATTAATAAAATGATTCTAATGAGTCCAGGAGATTTTACCCCACTGAAGATTGGATTTTTTGTAAGACTATTTAAAGGATTACTTCCATGGACAGGTCTTAAGGCTATAAAGAAAATGCATTTTAATGATAATAAAGTTAATATTCCTGACAGCTTTATTATGCAGTTTTTCTTAGGAGTTAAGAATTATATTCCATCAGGATTAAATGGTATTCCAACAAAAATGAAAATAGAGGATTACAAGAAAGTCTCTCTTCCAATATTGCTGTTATTAGGTGAACAGGATAAGGGAATTAATTCAAAAATGGCATACACTAATGCGAAAGAATTAATTCCACATATTCAGCCAGAAATAATTCCTAATTGTGGACATCTTATTAACTTGGAAGCAGCTGAATATATCAATAAAGCTATTAGAGAGTTTTTATTGTAGTTTTTCATTATAATATGAAAATTATGAAGCAACACAATAGAGTTTAAGCTAGAGGAAGTTACTATAGATTACGAATTTGAAAAAGGCAGCAATATGATGTTAAAAATATGGAAAGATTAGATTGACGTTTAAATGTAAATATGGTAATATCATCAATAATAAAAACAATGAAGAGAAAAGTAGATTAATAATTTCTTTTACAGAGAACTCCGGCTGCTGAGAAGGAGTATGGAAAGGTTAATTGAAAAAGGCCTCTGAGTTTCGCACTGAACCTAATCTTTAGGTGTAGGCTGTGACGGACACTCCCGTTATAGAGTTAGAGTATAAGTTATGTATATAGCCGTACTTGATGAGTTTAATATGGTAACATATTAATAAACTGAGGTGGTACCACGAGTAGTTAACTCTCGTCCTCAAGACTAATAGTCTTGGGGGTGAGAGTTTTTTAGCTTACATCAAAGGAGGAGTCGAAATTGTCTTTTAAACATACAGGTACAGTAAATCTTGAAACAGAACGTTTATTGCTTCGCAGATTTGAATTTAATGACATAGAAAGCATGTTAAATAACTGGATTGCTGATTCTACCGTTCAGCATAATTATGGGGAACCCACATATGAAACTAAGAATTCTGTAAAAGAATTATTAGTTAAATGGATTTCACAATATGAAAGTAAGTCCTTTTATAGATGGGCTATTATACTAAAAGAAACAAATGAAAATATTGGTCAAATAGCTTTTTGCCGGGTTTATACAGAAATTGAAACTGCAGAAGTTGAGTATTGCATTGGACAGACTTACTGGGGCAACGGTTATGCTCCAGAGGCATTAAAAGCAGTTTTGAAATATTCTTTTGAAAAGCCAGAATTCAATAAATTAGAGGCATTTCATAGAATAAAAAACCCAAAGTCTGGCAGAGTACTACAAAAGGCTGGTATGAAAAATGTTTCTAATGTAAGACGATTTGAAATCAATAATGAAAAACCTCTGGGAGAAATTTGTTATGCTTTTACTAGGCAAGACTACTTTTCCTAATATAGTTCAATAGATTGCCACTAAAAGATATTTCAATTAAAAAGTGAAAAAAGAGGTGGTATTAATGGATTTTAACTTAGACGTATTGCCTAATATGAAAGGTCTGCCTTATGAGGAATATAAAAACTTATGGGAAGGTCTCGGCCCAATTGAAATTAAAATGATTGAGAAATATGAAGAATGTAAACATAAACTTGGAGATGTATTCATATATAAAAATCCTTACGAAAAACCACAGGGTGTGTGTACTGCTTTATTGCACGTCTTAGATTTATATATATGGAGAGTTGCATTAGGCTTTCCATCCTGGGAAGAAGATAATTGTAAAGTATACAGAATTCATTGCCCAGATAAAAAGGGCACAGTATGGGAGATTAGAAAACTTTAGTTATACAGTCCGTATAGTTAATTCATATATTAATAAAGAGGAGGGGAATAAGAATGGGATTAAGGGTAGGTTTAGTCGGAGTAGGTCCTGTAGGTGACATGATTATCAGAGTACTTAAAGAGAGAAAGTTTCCTATAGTAGGAGAAATTATTGTAATGGCAACCAACGAAAGAATAGAAGTGCTGGGCGGTGAAAGGTTTCATGTACGCAAGATTAGAGCTGATCTTTTCAAAGAATTAGATCTGGTGTTTTTCGCAGGGAAGGAGGGTGCACAGGGAGCCAGTGTTCAATGGGGAAAAATTGCTGTTGATAACGGCTGTATTGTTATTGATAATGGCGGCGACTTTAGAATGCATCCAGATCATCCGTTAGTTATACCTGAAGTTAATATGGATGCAGTGACAAAGGAAACACGACATATATGTAATCCAAACTGTTCCACGATTCAAATGGTAGTAGCTCTTGCTCCGCTGCACAGAGCTGCGAGACTTCATAGAATTGTAGTATCTACTTATCAGGCGGTTAGCGGTCATGGTGGTTCTGCTATGAAAGAACTGCTAAAAGAATCACAGCAGGTTATAGATTCAGAGTCACCACAATATGATTCTAAAATTTTTACTCATCCTATAGCGTTTGATTGCATACCTCATATTGATAAATTCTTGACTAATGGCTATACAAAAGAAGAAATGAAAATGATAAATGAAACAAGAAAAATACTTAATGAGCCTAATTTATTAATAAACCCTACCACAGTAAGAGTTCCAGTATTGGTAGGCCATTCTGAATCAATAAATGCAGAATTTGCAGGTGATATGGACGCCGTAAAAGCAAGTACAATTCTTTCAGATATGAACCAATCACCAGGAGTTGTGGTAATTGATGGCTTAACTAAAGATGCTGAAGGCATTACTGTTCGTAAGGATCCATTAGAACGTCAATATCCAGTAACCAGAGATCTAAACAGTAACGAATACAAAGATGCAGTGCTAGTGGGACGTATTCGCAATGATACCACAAGAAAAAATGCAATAGATCTTTGGTGTGTATCGGATAATCTAAGAAAAGGTGCAGCTACCAATGCAGTACAGATTGCAGAATCCATGCTGCAAAGGGGATTGCTGTAGGATTAATGGCAAGAGTCACATTATTGACTCTTGCTTATATATACTTTACGGAATAGGGCGTTATAATCAGAATAGAGGGCTCCCGGAAATAATTATATTTTACGTATTGTAAGTGGAAAGGTTGTTATTATATGAAACATTTCTTAGATTTAGTTATTAATAGTTCTATATTTTTTATAATTCTATTCTTTTCAATTATTGTTGCCTTAATTTATATATCGGTAATTATAAATAAGTACGTTTATGATGTATTCAAACTTTTGTTAGTGGTTTATATGATTTATTTTCCGGTAGGTGTGTTTATGGGAACATATTATTGGATAACCACAAAGAATTGGTTTTC
>JAUZPI010000113.1 GCA_030706015.1 Bacillota bacterium | reverse complement strand
GCTCTTTAGATCTTAAGGAAATATCTAATGTTGTTTCGTTTCAATCCTTATTCTACTGGAAGTATCTCTTAAGCTAGAGACGACATTTTATCAGGTTTTAATTTTGTATTGTTTCAATCCTTATTCTACTGGAAGTATCTCTTAAGCATGAAGCTCTTTTAGAGGAAGATATTAGAGATACATAGTTTCAATCCTTATTCTACTGGAAGTATCTCTTAAGCTTTAAAGAGGGATATGTTACAAAAGAAGAGTATGGTTTCAATCCTTATTCTACTGGAAGTATCTCTTAAGCGCGCTAAAACATGCAACTGTATTTGTTACAGTATCGTGTTTCAATCCTTATTCTACTGGAAGTATCTCTTAAGCAGCGAATTTTTATTAAACGCTTATATATTGCCTATTATAAGGGTATATAAGACAGGCCTAAGATTCATATTTTATTATAGTAATTCAACTAAATTATCCACCTATTAGTCCATCTTACATACTTATTATATAGCCGGATGCATTTATTCATCAAGTATTTAAAGTTTGAATCTTGTCTAGGTAAAAAATCTATATATAACTTTCACCTTTAACTGTTCCAAACCCCCTTGATACAGATTTCCCCAATCCCAGATAATCTGGCATATTAAAATTCACTTTAAATTCACCTATAAACCCGATATGTCTTATTCCTTTAAGCATAACCTCTCTTTCTTTTAGATTTATCCAGCAATTAATCTTTTCAGAAACATTATAGTTTAGACCTTTAGACATAGATATTATATTACCTATGAGAATCTTTTTTAGCATATCTTCTTGTTCCATATTATTAGCAGTCTTATATATTTCACTATTTTTTTGATTTAATGCGATCCATGGAGTAATAAAAGTATATTTAATATAGTCATCTGTACATCCAAACTCAAAGCTTGATTTTATTATCTCCTTTTGAAATGCATCATATTCTATACCATCAAGTATTAATTCATCATCATTAACACCTATATTAGCAACAAGATTGGCTGCCTCATTTATTCCAATTATAATTGGAACCTTAGATACCACCTTATATTGGACCATTGGATATCTATATATAAAATTACCGTCTACATGATTATGAAATAAGTCATTTTCTATGTATTTATTCCCCAAATAACCTCTTATTTTTTCACTATACCTAGGTGACAGCTTAATATTATCAAATACTATTTTACAAACATCTAATTTCAATATACTTCTTCCTCCATATACTCAATATTTTTATAAAATCATAATAGAATTTTCTTCTGTTTTATAACCCAAATCTACATCATAGGCATTTTCCAACTGATTCATAGAAATATATCCTATGCCCTCATTAATATTTTCCCTGCACTTATTCTTAAATACAGATATTACATATTGATAGAGCTCGCCTTTAATAGTCTCAAGTTTATTTCTTCTCTCATGAATATCTTTTATAGATTTAAATTCTTGATACTTACTCCAAACCTCTTTAGCTTCCATGTCCATCTCTATGAATAAAGAAATCTTTTCCTGATCTTCAATAAGTTGAAACGCCTTATTTATTTCCTCAAACTCTAATTCACATATTAAATTTTCTAATTTCTTAGATTCTTTATTACTTAGGTTTGATTTTAATTCTTTAAAATAACTATCACTAATTTCTTTATAATCTTCTTCAAGAACAACTTCTCTTCCTCTTAACACCTTTTCAGTACTTGGTAATAAAACAATATCCCTATATACAAAGCTAGCTAACAGCTTGTTATTCTGTTCAACCCTTACAAGATATACTTCCCCTAGATATTCTCCTCTGTTTTCCCTATTGGCCCTGCCTGCACTCTGATTAATAGAATCCAATGGTGCCATATCTCTTATAACTATATCCATATCAATATCTACACCAGCTTCAACCATTTGAGTACTAATAACAATTTTTTTGCTAGTACCATTCTTTATCAACTCTATCCTTCTTTTTCTCTCTTTTGGTACAATGCTTGTAGATAGATATACTCTTTCTCTACTATCATCTAAGTCTTTTAATGTATTAAATAATTCTTGTGATAACCTTATTGTATTTACAATTATAAGAATATTTTTATCTTTGTTTTTACCTATAATATTTCTTGCAAAATCAAAAAACTGTTCCTTTTCCATCGGATCTTCCTTTACAATCAGCCTAGTTCTCTTAAATGCCTTAAAGTAACTCTCTGACTTTTCTGCAAGTTCAAATATATCTTTTTTATCAAAGATTAACGGTTGTGTAGCAGTTATAAAAATAAAATACATATTTAACTTATTTGCCATATCCTTAAATAGTGTATTAATTATTCTCCAATACTTATATGGTATTGATTGAACTTCATCTAAGAGTACAATTGAATTTGCAAGAGTATTATATTTAATTAAATCGCTATTGTTATTTGAAAAAACCGTATTAAAAAACTGAATAAATGTTGTTACAACTATTTGAGAGTTCCAGTTTTGCGTTAAAAATCTACCTTCATCCCCTTCATAATAGAAGTCACTCTTTTCATAGTTCTTAGGAGATAAATAATGATGTTTTAATATTTGTTCTGATGTGACTTTTTCATTTGTAACTGTACTAATTGCTTTCTTATACTCTTCAAAATTCTGATCTATAACAGAAGTAAATGGAAGACAATAGACTATCTTCATATCTTCTCTAAGTTTAGCCTTAAGTTTTAAGGCAGCTGACATTGACAAAAGAGTTTTGCCTGTCCCTGTAGGTAATGTAATAGACATTATTCTTCTATCATTCTTTTCTATGTTTTCTAGCACATCATCGTATACTATATTCCTAATATTTTTTTCATCTGAGTTCCTGAACTTCTTTAACTTATAATCATCAATTAAAGTTGGTGGAATTTCGTAACTTATATTATTCTTTTCTCTAAATATGGCATGCTCCTTATCTGCATATATTAATACGGAAAATAAATATTTAAATAATATATACTTTTCAAAATCCTTATTATCTTCCAGATTACAATTGTACTCCTCAAGATTTTCATAAATCTCATCCATTAATGTTATTAAGTCCTGAAGTTCTAAAAATTCCAACGCAAGTTCATTGCATATATTCCTTATCTCTTCACTTAAAGCATTGTATTGTTTTGCAATCAACTTTTTTTGATCCCTAATCTCTAGATTAGTTATATTACTTTCGTCTCTGAAATTATTAAGATTTCCATGATGCCTTTTTACAACTACATAACCTATAAGAGCTAGTTCTTCATCTACTTTTCTCAGATTATTATAACAAATCAATGCTGATATAGCGGCATGGCTCTTAAGTTTGTCCTCAACACTACTTTTTCCGTATTTAATCATATCCTCTAAGTATTGCTGAAAAAACGAAGTACCTTTACCAAGGTCATGGGAATAACCCATGACCTCAGCTGCACTTTCCAATAGTTCTTTATTATAACTAAATTTTAAATCTTTATTTTGAATTAATTCTTTAGCCCTATTCCCAACAAATTTCAGGTGATTAATAAGATAGGAATCCTCATGTGATTTTAATTTATAGGAATACAATTCTCTCACCTTCATTTCCTAGATAGTAATTACACTTACATCTTATTGGTAAACCGTTTCTTTCAAACAGTACTTTATTGTACTCAGTTACTACCCTATCTTCATTCATTTCATTAGGCATAGTGTCCTTAAAATACTCTTTACCAGCTTCAAATTCTATCTCTAGCTTTTCATCAAATGCTAAAGCGGTTTTTATATCCACAAAATCATTACTATTTGTTTTTGCCTCTACATCTATCTCACCTAAATATTTAAACTCTGCAATTAGCTGACTCAATCCCATTGAAATAGTATAATAATTTTTCTTCTTTTCTAAAAAGTCTTTTAGTCTTTCGTATATCTCCATATCTGTATGGTTAACATAAACTCTGAAACTAGGATTCTTTAAAATTTCATATGTAACTTGAGTCCTATCTTTTATTTTGCTATACATCTTAGCAGTTTTAGTATTGATTAAATTATAAGATATGCGAGTCTTATTAACTGGACTGTTAAGTTGTATAGCTATATTTGCTTTATCTTTAGTAAAATGTTTTAAATATTCTTCTTTATCTAAGCCAATAATAGCAGCAATAATACCACATATAGTTGTCCTTGGAGGAATGGAGAATGTTAAAGGTGATGATGTTGTATAGAACTTTCTAAAATGTCCATATTCACCCCATATATCAAATACTAAGCACTTCATAGTTTCATCTCCCCTATAGGTTCAATTTCTTTAGTGATATACCTTCTATTAAATTCTTAATTTGTTTTGTTTGACCCTTATATGAAACTTTTATATCTTCATCTATACTGTACTCTATATTTTCTATCTTATCTTTATTTCTATAAATCACATCAATAAAATCATCTAAATTTACAATGTAGTCTTTTGTACCTCTTATAGCTTCATCATCAATTTTAGAATCTAACCTAATCTTATTAAGTAATCCACCAATATGATAGTTATCTTCCTTATAATTAACCTTTATTAATATTCTTGGAAGCTGACCAACCTTACTTCTAGATATCAAGTTCTTTGTACCATTCCACATAGCATCTATTAGCAAATCAATATCCTCTTGGGATAAATTTGTTTTTTCAGCTGCATGTTCATTTATTATTCCATAAAACCCTATCAGGCTGTATGGCAATATATATTCTTCCCTAAAGGTCTTATTGTCTTTACCTGAATCCGAAGCGAAGGCACCTGTTCCTTTTATCCTTTTTAATTCTACCCTATGTAAGGAGCGCCCCATATTAAATTGTACAGGACCAGTAAATGTTATAGATGATTTTTCCTTCTTATCTTTATCTTTTTCATTATCTTCACCAGTTACGTTATCGTTCTTCTTTGTCTTTGATTTCTTTTCTAATTCTAATGGTATTGTAGCACCAAAAAGTCTAACATCAATACACTCTTCTAATACCTTCTTGGCAATATCTATTTTTGTACTTCCAAAATCCCTTGCTCTTGCCTTAGCATCCTGTACCTTATCGTCTTCATCTCTAATCTCTCTTACAAATATCTCCTTACCTTTATACTCATTTAAATAATCTCTAATCGTTCTTTTTAACCTTACTTCTGTTACAATATTTATTCCTGATTCTTCATCAATACGTGGTTTGTTAGAATCCAATGGATTACCGTTTGGGTTGTTGTCCACAATATCATATAAAAAAACTAATTCACTTCTATTTTTGATCATTTATTATTCCTCCATCAACACTATCATTATGGTCATCATTAATGCTTAATTTAAACTTCCTCTCCATATTCATTCCCATTGAGAAATATAGCGGTATATCTAGATTAGCTAAATCATTTAAATTATTACTTTCTATTAAATACTGAGAAGCAAGCTCTAATTCTTCGTTATAATATTCTTTTTTATATTCTTGAAATTTTCCTTGTATCTTTGGCATTAATCTTGTCAACTCTCTCTTAGTAATATTTAGTCCATTTAAATTACTCATAAATGGCTTTCTTCCATTTTCATTTACTGCCTGAAGGTTAAGTAATTTTTTTGACAAATATCCAAGCATAAATACAGATCTCTTTGAGTTAGAATCAAAAAAAGCCTTATTACAGCTAAAGAAATCTTCAAAAGCAGCTCTTTTATTTTGAAAATCTTTAATATTCCATTCTTCTCTCTCCATATCCTCTACACCTGACTCTCCTTTATTTCTAAACTTTTTCAATTTATAGAGATAATAAATAAACGTATATGCTCTTAGAGTAGCTATATAGTAATTATCTTCTCCCTTAATAAATTCATCCTTTTCTTCTTTAATAAATGCCTCCACTAATTTTTTGTTTATAAAACTTATTAGAAAGTTGTATTCTATTTTTCCTTTTCCAATGATTTTATCAATTGTATCTAAGAAATACTTATTATTCTCTTTGCTATTAAACAGCATATTTATATAATTAAAATTAGCCAAATACTCAACTTTATTGAAGAAATTCATTCCTCTTATTTCTTGCCATTGATTATAAAGCATACTAAATGTTGAAGGATAAACATCTTCAATACTTAACAGTATATTAAGTGCTGCATTATTCTCTTCAATAAACATTAAATCAAAAGTAACTGTGTTATCTTCCTTTGATAATAGCTTTAATATTTGCTCCTCTGCACTTCCAATATCCTTAGCTTTTTTAAATTCATCGTTTCTAAAGGCACTTCTATATCTTCTTAATACCTTTTCTAACTGATTTGGATATATCAATTTAGGTATAAGATAAAATTTTCTCCCATAAAAGCTTAATTGGAGATTGCTGTCTAAATAATTTTTGCCTAACTCTAACTCTATAGCACATTGTTTACATACTGGATAATTCCTCCATGACCTTTCATAATTGAAATTTCCTGCTATATAGCCTGGTTTATCAATAGTAAAAAATGCAAAAGGACTAGCCAATCCATAAACCTCATCTTTTAACGAATTACATATTGAACAAGAACTCTTTTCGCCTCTTACTTCTTTTTTATAGGTATCACTATAATAAAATTTCTTTATAGGAATTTCCTTAACTCGTTTTCTAAACACTTCATAATCACCTATATATTTGACTTCGCCGCTATTCTGGATAACGACAGTCAAGACAACAGCTCTTTCTTTCTTAGGTATAGAATTAAAAACTTCTTCTATTTTTTTCACTATTACAGCTTTTTCGTTTTTTAAAATATTTAGAACGAGTTGAAGTTCTTTTTTTTCCTCTATATGATTATTGTCACAATCTAGTACTCCATCTTCAAATCCAGCTACAATCTTATTGATATAGGTTTTCTGGGGCTCAGTTATTTTGGCAGTAGGGGTAATGTCAGATCCTCTACTTGATCCAGACCTATAGAGGTATTTGAACTTAAATTCATCATCATATTCCCTAGTTCTTATTTCTCTAAATGCTGCTATATCATTTTCCATTGCAATTACTATTTCAAACACTGTTTTATATTTAGTACCTTTTGAAAAGTCTTCTGTAAATATCTCTAGATATTTATCATCTCCTTCAATTTTTCTAAATTCTAAATTCCCTATTTCTTTAATTGACTGCATTTAATCACCTCCAACTTTACCCTTCATCATTAGTATGTTCATATTCTAATATTCTATTCTTTAATAATTTCTATATATTAATTTTCGTCAACAACTTGTCCTATTAATAACTTCATATGAATATTTTACCACAATATTGTCGATAATTTTATTACCTTATAACAAGTATTGAAACATAATATCTATTTATTGTAATTCTCCACTAAAATAAGGATGACTGCCTTATAATTTTCTCTAGGCAGTCTTTTTTTATTTTTCACAAATATTTCTATAGCAACAATCTATACATCTAGCTTTACTAGCTGTAGCTTTTGGATAAAATCCTGCTATCACCTTTTTGTAATCACTTAAATATTTAACGCATTTCTTTCTCAATTTATCATCGAACTCAATCTCTTTAAGCAGATTTTTACTTCTAAGGTACACTAGAAAAAACTTACTAACATTAGTTTTATAAACTTCCTCCAGCATTAAAGAATACATTGCCATTTGAGTTTTATAGGTATCGAATTCTTTGTCCTTATATTCAGCGAATTTATAATCTAAAGGAGCGTAAGTACCATCCTCTAACAGATAGACTTCATCTACAATTCCTTTAAGTCCATACTTTTTAGATACTAAATACTTTTCTTGTTCCTTACTGACTCCTTTGATTCTTTTTCTTATCTGTTTTATATTTTGCTGTTTCTTGTCCAAATGTTTTTCTCTCCCCACTTGAACTTTAAAGCGTTTCTCCTCGTACTGTCTTATGCCTAGGTTTCTCATAAAATAAGTGAACCTTGGACAATATATGAATTCTATAATATCAGTAGGGGTAACATATTCCTCAAATTCACTAAATAAATTTTGATACAACTGCATTGCTTACCAGCTCCTTATCGAATCCATTTCCAATCATATCAGTATCATATATAAAGTCTGTGCTAGTGGGGAATATATAAATAGAATCCGTATCTTCATCCACTAGCTGTTCCATCATTATCTTGAGTTCATCCTTCTGATTTTTATTTAGCTCACCTAAAAAAATACTTTTTTGTACCCTATATAATCCTTTGTTTTTGCATGCCTTAACAGCCTTGTTCCTAGTTTTATTTTCTGATATATCATACATAACCCAATAAAGCATCAGCACACCTCATTTAGGATTCTATTAGCAATATTATGACAGTCATATTGAATTATATTGCTAAGCTTTATCATCCTGCCCTTATATTTTATTTTATCTTCAAAGGTGTTATTGATAGACTCTATAAGCAACTGTTTTCCTTCTTTGTTTAACCAATAGCCTCCACCTTCAACCTTGTCGAACATTTCTTTTTTCACTTTCCTTCTTGAAAACAAACCAAAAACTATCTCGTCCATATATCCCCTATACATTTCAATAATATCAAATACTAATGCTGTCTTATTATAGTTGTCAGTATGCATTATTCCTATATACGGATCTAATCCTGCTATTATACATGCACTCTCTACATTAGAATAAAGAACTCCATAAGCATAATTAAGCATACAGTTAAATTCATCTTTAGCTGGGTTTTTACTTCTTCCGCTAAAAAGATATTTATCTGGTATTAACTTACCAAGTGTCTCAAAATATATCCTGGCACTAAGCCCTTCATGCCCCTCAATAGTACCTCTTACTTCGTCTATAGAAGTACTATCAACCATATTTAGCTCGTTCCTATGTGTGCCAATATTCTTTATAGCCTGCTCAATTATCTCCACTTTCTCACCAGACCTATTTGTTTCTAATTTTTTCAAATGGTTTATCTGATTATCTATTTTTTGTGTAACCCATTCCTTAACAAATTCTGTACCTAATGATATTTCATTAAGCTTTAATTGCTTTCTTCTTATAGTGGTTATACTGCCTAATTTAGAATGCCACACTCTTGCAAAAGGTTTACCATTATACTCTAAAAATACAACATCAATATTATTTTCAATAGCTAATTTTAAGGCATCTGATGTTATAGTTACAGATACTGTTATGAGTATCTTATCTACCTTTTTACTAGAAAATTCTTGTTTTATCCCACCAACAGATATCTGAAATCTCTCATCTACCTTAGCAATATGTGCACCTCTAGAATTAACAACCAATTCCATAAATAAATCTCCCCTTCCCTAATTAAGATACTATTAAAATTATGGACATACTCACTTAAGATTATTCTTGGTTGTATTTATTCATCAATTCAATATTAATTAACGGTACTATAAGTCTACTCAATAACTTGTTAAACACACTCAACTATTTTCCCACTATCTCAGTATAAATTATGGTATCATTCCACCATAAAGGTTCTATCAACAACCCTAATTGGTTTTAAAAGAAATAACTGAGAAACATTCAAAATAGCAGGTATTGAATGCAAAGGCGAGGTGCTTACATGTCAAATGCAAATTATTATGGTGACAATGTAACTATAGAATGGATAAATAATGTAAAGTATATGAGCACTTCACCACATCCAAATCATGGTATTGTATATAGTGAACTTTTTTATAATTTCTATAATTATTTAAAAGGAAAAAGCTGCAGGTTATTTCCAGATAAGACCGACTTATATTTAACCAATCCTGATGAGCCAATAAATATTGCTGATTTGAAAAAGCCTATCGTTCCGGATTTATTTATAGTGTGTGATAACAAATTCGAACTGTTAGGAAATAATATAGTATGTATACCAGACTTCGTATGTGAAATAGTTAGTCCAAGTTCAATAAAGAAAATATTCACTCTTTTGAAGATGATGTGAAGGTAAATATCATTAACAGCTTAACTATATGTTTAAAAGATATAGAATTGTTTGATGTGTAGATTACTGAAAATATGCAGATAACCTATAGTACCTATGCTATTTAGTAAGCCTGTACTATAGGTTATTTGAAATTAACAATATCTAAAATCCCCTGCACTTGTGTTCTATGCAAGGGATTAAACTATTTTAGTTTTGGTATTTCTTTTTTAGTTCTAATATTTTTTCCAATGGAAGTCCTGTTCCTTCAGCTACTATCTCTTCACTCACTCCAAGCTTTAGGAAATTAATAGCTGCTTCTTCTTTACCTTCTTCCTTACCTTCTTCCTTAGCAGACTTTATCCTTGTTTTCTGATCACTGATTTCCGCTTCTCTAGCCTCGTAAAGCATTCTAGCCTTTTCATCATTGCTAACTATTTGCAGTATGTCATAAGCTTTCTTTATGTGCTTATTCTTCTTAGCTAACATCTCCATAACTCCTTTCGATTTTGCGTCTAGGAATTCCATCCATTGAACTACTGGATCATCTTCATCCTTTTCAATATCTTCATCAAATAGTTTTGGGATCTCAAGAAAATGTATCTCAAGTATATCTGTAAGCCTGTAGCCTGTTTTATCCTCTGAAAGGTGATAACTGGAGTAGAGCTTCTTTAGCGGTGTGCACTTGAAGTCTACTATGTTTATTGTTATGCATTTCTTCAGCATATCATAGGTATCACCTGGTTTTATTTGACTTGTATACATCTTACTCCAATAGAACAAAGTACGCTCAGCCATGAATTCTGTTGGCACTACCTGAATCTCTATATCTATCTGCTTTCCTGACTTCGTTCTTACTCTTACATCAAGGATACCCTTTTTATCTTCCTTAAACTCCTTTAGTAATTCGCTATTTAGTATTTCTATTTCAGCAAACTCTTCCTCTGGAAGAGTCAGTATGTCACTCAAAAATACAATTAGTAGGTCTTTATTCTTTTCATTACCAAATATATACTTGAAAACAAAATCATTTTTAGGAGACATTATAAAATTATCATCTATTGTTCTTACACTTTTCTTAGGCATTGCACCACATCCTCTATATTTACATTTGACAAATATCATTGGTTGTATTCATACCTCTATACCATTATTTTATCAGAAAATTTCTATACTTTCCATAAGATCTACAGCAGCTTTACTACATCTCTTCTATCTGTTTTAAAACCTCTCACACTGCCATTTCTAAGTCTTCCTCATCATATTAATCTACTATTTAAATCTTCTAATTCTTTTATTACATATTCACTACTTTTTGCCATAAGCATCTTTATAAGATTAGCACTGCTGGAATTTATACGATATGGCTGAAGCACTTCAAAACCACTGTCTATACAATTTAATATTAAGCAGGGACTATATAGCTCATTGTTTCCGAAATTGTAGCCGCCGCACCAGCTTTTAGCCTGTTCTTTTTTTAGAACCTGCCCATAAACTCAGTAATTTGCTTATAATAATCATTTAAATATCCGCTTTGCTCCGGCATATCACAGTCATCAATTAATACTATTACTCTTCTTTTATATTACTGGATACTTACCTTGCTCCCTCATTATATCTTTATGTTGATTAATATTTAATGCTTTAAAATCACTTACTCCAATGGGCAACTTTTTCATTTTCCACTCGCACCCCTCTATAACTATATTTTAGCACACCTTTATTAGTTTTAATCAATATTAAATACTAAAAATACAGCACCTGATGAGAGTATAAACAGAGTTCTTAGCTTCAGGTGGGGTTTTGGACCCCATCTGAAGGTTAGGAATCGTTATCCAGGGACATAGCAGCCGTTATCTCCCGCTTACAGAAGCGGGAGATAACGGCTGGTAGTCATCGGATAAATACAATTCTGCAGAAGTAGTAAAAATATGTTATAATTTACACAAAACCACATAGCACTATACAGAGAGGAAAATACTATGGAGAATAAATATGATATTTTAGGTCATACCGTTGAAGTTATAGTTGATAGACCTTTAGGCACCTATCACCCAAAAT
>JAUZPI010000112.1 GCA_030706015.1 Bacillota bacterium | reverse complement strand
TAATACTCCTGCAGGTCCAAAAACTTTTCCTACGAAAATACCAATACCCGCACATACAATAAATTTACCTGATATAAATAATACACCTTTTTTCAATGCATTTGTTGCCAATTTGAAAAGAATTTGTGAACAAATTAAAAACATAAAACAAGCCAAAATTGTTGAAGATGCTGTTGAGCTGAATAATGCTGTTGTAAAGCCGCCAATCTTTAAAAATTTAGGAAAGAAGGTATTCACCAATACTCCTATAAAAAGTGGAACAACCATCATACCGCCTGGAATTTTATCAATCGTTTTCTTAATTGGAATTTGCATATTAACGCCTCCTCTTTAGTTTTTATACTCTTGCTACTCCGCTTTCTCTTGCTGCCTTTATTACTGCTTCAGCCACATTAGCTGCAACAGCCCTGTCTAATGCATATGGAATTACATTGTCCTCATTTAAATCCTCATCTTTTACCATAGCTGCTATAGCATAAGCTGCCGCAATTTTCATCTCTTCATTAATTTCTTTTGCTCTGACATCTAAAGCCCCTCTAAATATTCCTGGAAATGCAAGCACATTATTAACCTGGTTAGGGAAATCTGAACGTCCTGTACCTATTACTCTAGCTCCTGCTGCTTTTGCTTCCTCTGGCATTATTTCTGGAGTTGGATTTGCCATTGCAAAGAATATGGAATCCTTATTCATGGTTTTTATCATAGCTTGGCTAACTACTCCCGGTGCTGAAACCCCTATAAACACATCTGCATCTACTAATGCATCAGCTAAAGTTCCAGTTATATTATCAGGATTAGTTACCTTTGCAAGTTCCTTTTTAGCATCATCTACATTTTCCATTCCTCTGTAAAGAATACCAACTCTATCACAGGCAATTAGATTCTTTACCCCTGACGAAAGTAATAATTTAGCTATAGCAGTTCCAGCAGCTCCTGCACCATTTACCACAACCTTTAAATCTTCTATCTTTTTATTAACCACTTTTAAAGCATTTATTAAACCTGCAAGAACAACTACTGCAGTTCCATGCTGATCATCATGGAATACTGGTATATCAAGTTCTTTTTTTAATCTTTCTTCAACCTCAAAGCATCTTGGTGCTCCTATATCTTCTAGATTAATTCCGCCGAAGCCTGGAGCTATCAGCTTTACAGTTTTCACTATCTCATCAATGTTCTTTGTATCCAGGCATATTGGGAAGGCATCCACATCTGCAAATTCTTTAAATAGAATTGCTTTCCCCTCCATAACAGGTAGTCCCGCTTTAGGACCTATGTCTCCTAGGCCTAATACTGCTGTTCCATCTGTTACTACTGCAACCAAATTTCCCTTTGAAGTATACTTGTATACGTTTTCTTCATTCTCATGAATCTTTCTGCAGGGTTCTGCAACTCCAGGAGTATAAGCTAAACTTAAATCCTCTCTTGTTGCTACTTCTACCTTTGATTTTACTTCTATCTTTCCAATGCTCTTTTCATGTAATTTTAAGCTTTCTTCAAAATAATTCATTTTTTATTCCTTCTTTCTTAATTTGCATTTAAGCTTTTGTAATCGTTTGCTGTAAGTAAATAATATCATCTATTTTCTTTTACTTAAATATTTTAGACTTTAAAAACATATTATGGTCATAAAGAATACTTTGTTATGAATTTAACAAATATGATTATATTTATTGTTCCATTAACGTTTAAAAGGACTAACCTTAGATAATTATATATCTTAGGCTAGTCCTTTTTTGAAAATCAATTTATTCTTTTACTTACTTGTTGGCTAATCGACCAAAACTCCTTAGCTGCAAAAGCTTTTCAATAGCCTTGAAGGCTTTCCACCAATTTTCGCTAATAGCAAATGCCTTAGGATATTTGTTGCCGTTATACCATTCCCAAGGTATACTCCAAACGCCTAATGCTGGTCTTTGATCTATTATTGAGTCAAGAGCCTCTTCTACTTCAGCTTTGTTTTCATCATAAAATCTGCTGTTTGGCGACAAAACAAACTCCAAAGGGTTTGCCATAAAATTATCTTTCTCATTATTTATTTTGTCACGAACCAAACAAGGTAATTTTTCACGAAGGTACCCATAGTCAAAACGATCCATAAGCCCTGCTCCCTCTATATCCTCAAGTAATTCACAATAACCGCTAACCCCCATATCGCCGCACTGGGTCGTTAATTTAAGCCTTTCAATAAGAATTTCGGTATAGGATAAAGCCATTTTGTAGAGCTTTGACTCCTTATCTCCATATCGAAGAATAAATCCAGACAGGCTTGTGGTAACTCCAATGCTTTGATATTTATTTGTTTCAGCGTTATAATCCCACCAAACTCCATGAGGATAGTCATTGTTTGATGGAATGGTAAAAATCCAGCCATACTCAGCTCTATGCTCAGTATTTTCAAGGTAACGGAATATCCCCTGATAAATGGGATGCATCACATCTATAAAATCTATTTGCCTAAGCATTTTTATAACAATCTGAGCATTATAAGGAGTAGAATCAGGGTTCCAATTGTCAGGATCAATGGTATTGCCAAAACCACCGTCACTATTTTGATAATATGATAAAGCTGAAAGAATGGCTTCTTTACTTCCATCCTCAAAATGATATTGCCATAATGCTAAGTCAAGAGGCCTTGCATTACGGTATACCCAATTACGGATTTCATAAAATGCAGCTTCACTTAATTTTTTCATTTTTACACACCTCAATTATTATTTTGCTTTTAATGTAAACCAATTTGACATTTTCAATGGTCTTCCATTCCTATACATTCAGTTTTTTAATTAAATAAATTGTAGCTTGGTAGGTTTGTCCAAACTCATACCCTCATAAATATTCTATAAATAAAAATAATAATTGTATTGTAAAAATACGACATTACCTTGACTTATAGGCAAATATTTTCGCTTGCTTAGGAGTCATCAAGTGATATTTTTTAAAATCGTTAAGTAAGTGTGCCTGGTCCGTATATCCATATTTTAAAACAGCATCCTGCATATTTATATTACTGTTGGTCAGAATATCCTGCCATAGGTTTTGATAACGAATAAGCCCCGATAGTCTTTTAGGTGATACACCCACGTATTCCAAAAACAATCTTTCAAGCTGTCTTTGGCTAACTGTTGTGTATTCAACAAGCTCTGAAATACTTGTCTTACCCTTTGATTTTATAAGCTTGTACACAGCATTCATTACAATATTATTTTGTCTCCTTAAATTGAGTTTTTTAAGAAGATATTGTTCTGCTTTTGCTATACGCTCAGTAATCAATGAATTATTAATCAGTATATCCTGAAAATCACGCCTAAAGTTTTTAAAATATACCTCAGTTTCAGCAAAAGCATTTAGAGTCTTTTTTAAAGATTCATCACAAAATAATGGCACAGCCCAAAAATAGAACCTTATAGCAAAACAGGAAAATGTCCCGGAAAAATTATTTGATTGTATATGAAAAGAAGTGTCATTTATCCCAGTAAACACATCATTTATTTCATTCTTATCCATATCAATATTAAATATAATATCCATGCAAGTATCAGGTATTACAAGACCGTGCTGTATCTCTTCTGTATCACTGCGGGTATAGGGCCTAGGCATTCCCCAAAAGCAGCATATATATGGTTTTAATTCTTCACAAGGCTGAATTTCAATATATGTATCATTATTTCTGAATGGTTGAGATGTAATTGGCCTATAAAGCTTGTTAAGTGCTAACATTCTAAAATCACTCTTTCATATGTCTTTGTTTACAAATTTGTTGTTGACACAATATTCTGAGGGAATCTATTTCCTCATAGGTTGAACCTGTTAATTTATTTATCCCTTCATTATCTATTCCAGCTTTTATTGCTTTTACTGTTAATCTGAATTTATCCTCACTAGGCTTAAACATAAAATGTAAAAACATGCTTACAGTTGCAATTTTATATTTGGTATCATCAGAAATTAAATTACTGCTATTCATAAAGTTCTCTATATCTTCTTCTCTTACATTAGCCATGCGAGCAATTGTATCCAGGCTGATATTATGCTCTTGTGTTAAAACATCTATTACTGCCCTATTTCTTTCATCAGCGGTAATTTTTGAATTATAAAATAATGTACCTAATATTCCGCTAAGTAGTCCCCTTTTTTCCATGGGTATATTATTCTTGTTTTCACTAAAATTGTCCAAAAATGATGCTTCTATTTCTAGGAGTTTTGAAAGAGACTTAGTGTTCATTCCATATTCTTTAATTAGAAAGCCTAGCATTTCTTCATTATCTTCAGCCTTAGCAATTTCTGTCTCTTCATTATTTTTATTGCTATCTTTCTCATTTATCATAATTATCTCCTATTTCATAAGTTTAGGAAAGACCTCAATGTCTAATACTCCTATTCTCTATATAAAAATACGTATAGGCTAATAAATAATATTGTGCTATTATTCATTAGCCTATAGCTTCATACAAAACTTATTATAACATATCTTCAAAATATTACATACACAATAGCTCTGTATTTTCAAATAAATTATCCTTATGTAGGAATGTATTCATTACTTTCCTTATTGTTGTGTAGCACTTTCAGTTTAATTTCATAATAATAATTTGGAACAATAGAACCGTCACTGTATGCAGCATATTATTCAAAGGTATTATTTATTTAAGACTAATTTGAACAGGATATGACATTCCATCATCAAGTTTGATGGTTAATCTATAAGTACCTGCGGTTAACCCCTTTGTACTCATATTGAATATATATTGATTAGATATTGAGTCGTACCTAAATGCATTTCCAGTAGTCGCAGCACTTGTGGATATAGCTTCAACATCAGTTCCATAGACATTATCTGAAAGCTTAGAATAAGTTACTGTTGCATTAGCAGTTGATACATAAGCTCCCGAAGAATCTTTCAAGGTGAATTTCACTGGTATTGTACTACCTGCCTTGAATAAGCTACTGCCGTTAGCATTAATTGGATCAAGAATACCACTAAATGCATACTTAACATTATAAGTTATTGTAACTGTATTAGTATTACCTGCATTGTCGGCTGCGGTTATCGTTTGAGTTCTTAAGCCCACTTTGCTTGTATCGATTGTTCCGCTTCCTTGAGTTGCTAATCCAGATAATGCATCCGATGCAGACCATGTTACGTTCTGATTAAGCAAGTAAGTGCCACCATTTTGAACAGTAATTGTCGGTGCTGTTTCGTCTATATTTATTCCTGATACTGTAGCTGATGCATTATTTCCAGCCTTATCAGTTGCTGTTCCTGTAACTGATTGGTCTTTCCCTTCTCCTAGAGTTGTTGGAGCTGAACTATTTGCCACTCCTGACAAAGCATCGTTAGCATCGAAGCTTACTGTAACATCATGATTATACCAACCTGCAGCATTTGCAGCTTGACCTGCAGTTCCAGTTATTGTTGGCGCTGTCTTGTCTATACTGATAGTAGTAGAGCCAGTTCCTGTAAGACCTGCACTATTTGTCGCACTTCCAGATATCACTTGATCCTTTCCCTCTGTAGTGACAGTTTTGGGTCCATCAACTGATGTAATGGTTGCTTCTGGATCAGTTGCTGAAAAAGAAACAGTTACATCATTATTATACCAGCCATTTGCGTTAGCATCCCTATCGGTATTTGCAGTTACGCTAGGTGCAGTGGTATCAGCAAGGGTGACTGTTGCTGGCTTTACTGTGATGTTTATATTAATAAAATCAGAAGGTTTATTCCCTAGTCCAGCTATATCATCAGAACTATTACAAGTTAATTGTACTTTATACGCGTAGGTTACAGTTGATGTTCCTGAATTAACTGGTGCAGTGCCTGAGACAGAGAAATTATCATATTGACCGTAAGCATTGATTGACCAATTAGACTTACTTAAAGTCAAGCCTGAATCAGTAGATATAATTCCTGATACTCCATCAGCCATGACAACATGTGTACTTCCTAACCTTAAAACAGTTACTCCACAATTACCAATACTCCACGCGTCTCCTGAATTAACTGTCAAATTAATGGCATTGTTAACATTATTATTAAGTGTGTCAGTATCTCCACTAACTGTATCAGCATAAACAGGAACTGATAAACTTGCAGTCATTGCTAAGCCCATTAAAAGTGATAAAATTTTTTTCTTGTTCATGAAATCATTCTCCTCTTAAAATTATTTTTTTTATTCTTTAAGAGGGTCGGTTACACTACTCGCTCCATACGATCCAAGTGTCCATATACAGACCGCACTTCTCAGCTCCCCTAGGTTAGGGTGGGTTACACTACCAGTTCTATGTGATCCAAGTATCCATATACAGACCAAACTTCTTAACCTTCACATATTACAAAACCTATGGATATCAAATAATATTTAGAAAATCCAACTATTTGATACCGTTTACAATAAGAGACGGTTCTCTTCCATTTATATTCAAATGAAATGATATTATTCATCATAGTAAACAAAAAAACCCTAACTTTATTTTTAAAGTAAGAGTTTTTAATACTTTCTGAGGTGTTGCTCAACTCGAAATCAAGCACAGGGGAAATACCTCTAGCAACTTTATCTGGAATTCTGCAAATTATTATCCATTTTTCGCCCTAAAAAGTAAAATCCATTTGATTTGTTTCCATTCATTGTTGTAAATACAACTTCTTCCAAAGCAATATTACCAAAAAGAGCAGATAGTTGTTTAATCCATTCAATGTTATGATGCCTAACAATTGCACCCTCTGGCAGCTCAAATACACCATATTTCTTATATTTATTATGAAAATCATCATATCTTTTTAAATTGCGCTCATCTAAATTAAGTAAAAAGTCATTTATATAAACAACTCCATTGGGCTTTAGAACTCTCTCTATTTCTTTTAGCAGCTCTAGTTGTTCTTTATCATCAATTATACATGTGAGAACTGCAAAAAGTATAACAGCATCACAACTATTGTCTTCAATTTCTATTGTTTTTTTATTTTTAATTCTTAAATCCAAATATGGATATTGATTCCTTCCACGTTCAATCATTTTTTCTGAAAAATCAATACCTATTAAATTGTGATAACCATACTGATACAGTTTTTCTAAAGTTCGCCCATAACCACAACCAACATCTAAAATCAAAGCATCCTTTTTAACAACTTTTTCAAAAGCCTCAAAATGAAAAGGTGTTGTAAACTCTTTTTTATCAGCAACATTATCCCAGTATGTTTTTTGTTCCATTTCATTAATCCTCCTGTTTCTTTTTATATACTTTAATTGTAATTAATTGAAGTATAGCATCAAATGAGATACAATAATATGAGAAATCTCATACTAATTTAAAGAGGAGACATTAAAAATGAAGTATTATAGTAGAGAATTATTATTTTCATATCTTGAAAAACATCCTATTCAGCAATATTTTTCGTCGAATATCATTCCTTTTTTAAATTTGGTAGAGTTTAATGACGGAGATTTCATTTATAAAGAGGGGACCTCACCAACCTATTTCTTTTATATGATAAAAGGAAATGCTAAACTTTGTTTAACACATAAAAATGGCAAAACATCCCTTATAAACTTTTTAGAAGCACCTTGCTTTATCGGTGAAATGGAATTAATCAAGGCCCAAGAACATACTAATGGAGTACAAGCCTTATCTAGCTGTATCTGCTTTTGCTTTGATATATCAAGATGTAAAGAACTACTTTTAGATGATACAGTTTTTTTAAGGCATCTTTGCTTTTTCCTAAGTAAAAAAGCTATCCAAAATACAAGAAATTACACCCAAAATCAGGTATATCCTTTAAAAAACAGACTAGCTTCATTTATTCTATTAACAAATCATAATGGATTATATGTTGAAAAACATTCAGAAGTATGTGAGTATTTAGGGGCAAGCTATCGTCATTTATTATATGTTATTGCTGATTTCTGCAAATCAGGTATATTAGAGAAAACAATAAAAGGATACAAAATAAAAGATATAAACTTACTTAGCAAAATGGCAAAAGACTAACTATACCGCACTCATATCAACCGTATATTTCATATATGGTATGGTTCACCTTTTATAATTCTAAACTTTCTTACAAAAGAGAAACTCCACGACATTCCCGTCGTGGAGTTCATGGTGGAGGCGAAGTATGGTGGGTGAAACCTACAATTCACTCAAATGATACACAACTACAATATGCATCATCTTAAGACAGATCACTGGACTAATTTTTATTTATTTTTTTCCTTCTGCCTACCATAAGTCCTGCTATAATTAAAACAACTCCACCAAAAATCAATATAGATATATCTATAGGTGATCCGGTTTGTGGAAGTTTTGTAATATTGGTAGTAGGACTCATCTTAAAATCATATTTTACGATTTCTTTCCCAACTGAAATTGTAGGACTTGTATATTTATCATATCCATCCTTTGTTGCTACTATATAGTAATCTGCATCTGGATATACCATCCATCCATAAGTTCCCAACAAATCACTTATTTGTGGATCTTGATTGTTATTTGGTTTAAATTCATCTATTATTGGGAGTTGAACTAAGGTATCCGGTGTCTTTCCATTTGCTAAGTTTCTAGCTGTATTTGCATAATATAGCTTAACATTCACTCCTGAAATTTTATTTCCTGTAACACTATCTGTAATTGTACCATATGGGTCTATTAATTGACTTACTACATTTACATCACCGGCAGCTGATATTGAAACCTTAACCTTTCCAATAACAATTTTTTCTCCATTTCCTAAGTCATAATAAACCTTAAAATTACTCTCACTTCCATTTGTCATATTGCTAAAAGTAATTGTTCCATCTGATGTTATTGGTACTACTGACCCATCATCTGCTAAAACGGATACTTCAGAAATGTTACCTAGTGCTGTTGTTGTACCATCAGGTTTCTTTACTAGTATACTTTCTGATTCTTTCATGATAATAGTTTTAGTGCCATCACTTTCAGTTATAACTTTTGCATTTATAGGTGCAACTTCTGTTCCTGTTTTTCCATCTTCTACTTTACCATTTATACTAGTTTCACTTGTCACTGTCAAAGCAGCTGTCTTTGTATCACTTCCTTCAGCATCAACCCAGCTTGTACCATTCCATACTTGTAATTTATAACTTGCTGTTATTGTATAACTTCCTGCTGTGGATGGTGTATAATTTGATGTATAATCACTTCCATTTAATGTAAAGGTTCCTAACTTACCAGTTTCACTTGATGTCCATGTAGTTGGAATATATCTTTCATCTCCATTTACACTTCCATTAGCTAACTGTCTATCTCCTACTGCTGTTATATTTGCTGAACTTCCTACTGTTATGCTGCTAGAATTTACACTTACACTATCATTACCCCTATTTGCTGTTGTCGGTGTTGGTGCTGGTACCTTCACTGTCAAAATAGCTGTCTTTGTATCGCTTCCTTCAGCATCAATCCAGCTTGTACCATTCCATACTTGTAATTTATAACTTGCTGTTATTATATAACTTCCTGCTGTGGATGGCGTATAATTTGATGTATAGTTTCCGGATTTCAAAGTAAAGGTTCCGGATTTACCTGTTTCAGTTGATGTCCATGTAGTTGGAATATATCTTTTATCTCCATTTACACTTCCATTAGCTAACTGTCTATCTCCAACTGCTGTTATGGTTGCTGAACTTCCTACTGTTATGCTACTAGGATTTACACTTACACTATCATTATCCCTATTTGCTGTTGTCGGTGTTCGTGCTGGCGCATTCACTGTCAAAATAGTTGTCTTTGTATCGCTTCCTTCAGCATCAATCCATTGCCCATTACTCCATACTTGCAATTTATAGTTAGCAGTTATAGTATAACTTCCTGCCGTTGCTGGAGTATAATTTGATGTATAATCAGTTCCGTTTAATGTGAAGGTTCCTGACTTACCAATTTCACTTGATGTCCATGTAGTTGGTATATATCTTTCATCCCCATTTACACTTCCATTAGCTAACTGTCTATCTCCAACTGCTGTTATAGTTACTGAACTTCCTACTGTTATGTTACTAGGATTTACACTTACACTATCATTACCCCTATTTGCTGTTGTCGGTGTTGGTGCTGGTGCATTCACTGTCAAGCTAGTTGTCTTTGTATCTACGCTTTCATAGTCAAGCCATTTCGTACCATCCCAATATTGCAATCTATAGCTGGCTGTTATAGTATAACTTCCTGCTGCTCCCGGAGTATAATCTGATGTATAATCAGTTCCATTTAATGTGAAGGTTCCTGATTTACCAGTTTCAGTTGATGTCCATGTAGTTGGGATATATCTTTCATCATTATTTACGCTTCCAGTAGCTGATTGCCTGTCCCCTACTGCTGTTATAGTTACAGGATTACCTGCTGTCACACTGCTGGAGCTTAAGCTAACACTATTATTTCCTGCAACTGCTGTCGTAGCTGCTGAATTTACTGTCAAACTAACTGTTTTTGTATTTGTGGAACCCGAAACATCACTCCAACCATCTCCATTGAAATTTTGTAATTGGAAAGTAGCTGTTATAGTATAACTTCCTACCGTTGACGAAGTATAATTTGAAGTATAACTGCTTCCATTTAAAGTGAAGGTGCCAGATTTACCAGTTTCAGTTGATGTCCATGTAGTTGGTATGTATCTTTCTTCTCCTACTAAACTTCCAGTAGCTGACTGCCTGTCTCCTACTGCTGTAATAGTTACCGAATTACCTGTTGTTATACTAATAGAATTTAGGCTTACAACATTGTTGGCTGCATTAGCTTGCTGAGCCCAAATAGCATACAAGGTCACATTTTCCATTCCCATAGTATATGTGTTATAATACGAAATATTGGGCCAGTACATACTTCCAGAACCATCAGCTTTGGTATTCCAGCCAGAGAAAACATGTCCTGTCCTTGTCATTGCCCCTGTGTTATCTTTTACTGTCACTGTGCTTCCAGATGAATATGCATTATTGTCAGTCGGTGCAGTTCCAGTATCAGCTCCATTGCCGTTATATGTTACAAAATGTCCCTGTGCAGTTAGCTTTCGGATAACATTATTACCGTCATCTGAGAAATACACATTCCCATTACTATCAACTGTTATTCCACCATAAGAACTAGGTGCTATATCTGCTGAAAGCGCAGCCCCGCCATCTCCTGTATCACCATAAGTTCCTGTTCCAGCAATAGTGTAAATATTGCCACTAGTATCTACAACACGGATTCTGTTAGTTTGATCTATTATATAAAGATTACCTCTGCTATCAAAGGTAACTCCAGTAGGGTCAGTTAATTCTGCTGCTGTTGCAGGCCCTCCATCACCTGAAAAGCTACAATTTCCATCTCCTGCTACAACACTTATTGTTGTTCCCGAGCTACCATAAGATATCTTGTACACCTGGTTAACACTTGGATCTGCCACATATGCGTTGCCACTCTTGTCTGCTGCGATTCCAAAGGGTTCTCCATTGCTTAAACCAGCTGTCCAAGTGTTTATAACACCATTAGAATCAGCCCTGTATATTACATTGTTTGTGCCTGTTATATATATATTTCCGCTGCCATCCACAGCAACACCATTAGGATAGTCCAATCCTTGTGATTGATCCACTATCGTACTTATATTACCGTGAGTATCTACTTTTCGGATTACTTTATTTTCATTATCTGCAATATACATATTGTCTTTTTTGTCAAATGCAATGCTTGTAGGATAAGATAACTCCGCTGAAGTTGCAGCTCCTCCATCTCCTGTATAACCCGCAGTTCCATTACCTGCAAATGTTACAACCATTCCAGTAGCGCTATCCACTTTGTATATCTTATTTTTACCAGGCTCTGCAAAATACATATTTCCTCTGCTGTCTAATGCAATTCCCTGCGGATAACTTAAAGCGTCTGCCCTTGCAGAAATCCCATCTGTGGTATTGCCGGAATAATCATTTTGGTTA
>JAUZPI010000111.1 GCA_030706015.1 Bacillota bacterium | reverse complement strand
TTTGAAGTATAATTTTTGTGTAAATTAATGTATTTTGCCATATATTAATTTTACTATAAATCTTTCACTCTTCCGAGTGGGAGATTTATTTTTTTAGGCAAAAAAGCTGCCGCACTAATTTTTAGTGCGACAGCCCCTTTTTTTAGCAAGTTCTAAATTAAATATCCTGCAGATAATTTTTGTCCTTTATTATCAGCTTCTTAGTCCCTATTAACTCAATTATATTCTCATCCTGAAGGGAGGTTAGCTTTCTGCTCATAGTCTCTCTGGTTACCCCTACGAAATTAGCCATCTCTTCTCTGTTCAAGGGGAGACTTATAACTATCCCCTCTTCAGTCTCTACCCCGAAATCCTTAGCAAAGCCTTGAAGCATGGAAGCAATTCTAACTTCTACATCCTTTGTACCTAGGCTTTGAATAAGATTTTCCAGATTCACCAGCCTATCGTGGAGAATTTCAAGAATCCTTAAGGTTATTTCTGGATTCTTAGTAACTATTTCATCAAAATCATCTTTGGCAATGGTACAAATTAATGTATCTTCAAGAGCCTCAGCATTAAATTGAAACTTGCCCTTTTTTAAGAGACTCATATCTCCAATGAACTCGCCCTCTGACAATATATATAATATCTGTTCTCGGCCTTCACGATTATATTTATAAATTTTTATTTTACCTTTGTTTACTATATAAAGCTTATCTTCAACATCACCTTCAAAAAATATAACCTGTCCTTTTTTATATTTCCTGGTGATAATTATATTAGATATCTTTTCAAAAGCCTCAGGCTGTATGGTTGAAAATATATAAACCTTAGAAACACAATGCTTACCAGTGCACTTGAGACAATCTTTACCACAATGTGACATTCCTTCATCTCCCACTAATCTGATATATATTAGTGTCCAATATTTTGAGCAAATTGTTTCATAACTGCTTGAACTTCTTCCACCTTTTCAGGTTTTAATAAGGAAATCATTTTAGGAATAAATTGTGAAACATCTTCCATAGTAAAAGTGCCTTCTGCTTGCTTTCTAAAATTATCTGCAAGCAATGCCTTTGCTTCCTCAACTTTATCCTCTTGTACTCTTTCTAAAATATAACCTAAAAATTTTTCTTGACCTTGGTTCATTATTTTTACCTCCCTTTGATTTTATATAATAAATTTTATCACAAATAAACTTATTTCATACCATCCATTTCTAATTTCAATCTATTAAAATATATTTCCATAAAACCAAGTCTTTCTTTACCAATTTCTTTTGCTTTTTGAGTATACAATTTGTCTGGTATTTTTTTAAACTTTACTTCGTATTCAATAAAAGGTGTATGTTTTGAAACATCCTTTAATCTTCCATTCTCAACAGTATTAGATTTTAGGTAATCGTTAAATGACTCATTTACTGTTAGCCTTTGTCCAAATTGCCCTGCTAACATAAAAGTACGAGCAATTCCGCTTGCTCCTATAATATCCAACTTATCTGAATCAAAGAGTATTTTTGCCTCTATTGAATTAGGTTCATTTCCAGTTCTAAATCTATGTGTTATAATACAATGTTTTATCTTTTCGATTTTATCTTCTTCATATTCTAAATTTGTTAATATATCCTCTGCTAGTATACCACCTAAAGCAGCATGATCAATTTTTCCCGTTCTATCTTGGCTCTCTTCTACCCTTGCAATATCATGTAATAATGCTGCTGGAATAAGAATTTCTAAATCAACATCTTTCTCATATTTTGCAAGTAATAAACAAAGATTATAAACCCTAAATACATGGTCTAAATTATGTGCTGAACAAGTTAGTTTATCTTGAACAATTTCTATAATCTTTTTATGCTTAGTTTCTATATTCATATACTCCCCCCATTCATAAAGTTTTTATAAATACAGTGTATCAAACATATGTTCTTTTGTCAAATTATCAAACTTATTCCTACTTGAACCAATAATTTTAAAGTCAAAAATAAGGAGCATGTATTGCGTAACAAAGGCATGCTCCTTATCTAATAGATAACTATCTAATTTATATAGCTAAAGCTGAAAAAACTTTGTTGCAACATTTTTGCAAAATTCACTGTCATGCTCCACAAATAATAAGGTTAGTGAATATTCAAGCAGCAACTGTTCTATCTGCATACGAGAGATAACATCAACAAAATTAAGGGGTTCATCCCAAATATACAAATGAGCTTTCTCGGAAAGACTTTTTGCAATCAATACTTTTTTCTTTTGGCCGCCGCTAAAAGATGACATATCCTTTTCAAATTGAGTTCTTGAAAAATCAAGTTTTCTTAAATTTGCTTTAAAAAGGCTTTCATCAATATTGTTTTCAAGAGCGTAGTCAGTTAAATTACCCTTAAGCTGCGATGTATCCTGGGACACATAGGATATTCTAAGCCCACTTCCTTTTCTGAAAGTGCCTGTATATTTTATATCCTCACCGCAAATAAGCTTGATAATGCTTGACTTTCCTGAACCATTTTTACCTTTTAGAGAAATTCGATCACCTTGTTCAATACTAAAGCCAACATCTTTGCAAACCCTGGTATCATCGTAAAAGATTGAAATATTCTCAAGCTCCATAAGTTTATTTTTGTGAAAGCTAAGCTTTGAAATCTTCAAGCTGTCAGAGCTTTCAATATTTTTTAGAAGCGTAGACTTTTCTTCAATAGCAGCCTGCTGCCTATTTTCAATTGACTTGGAACGTTTCATCATTTTAGCAGCCTTATGGCCAACATAACCTTTATCCAGCTTGGAACCAGAGTTTGTTGTTCCTTTTTTGGATTTTTCCACTTCATTTGACCAATGGTTCGTACGTTTGGCAGCCTCTGATAGACGATTAATATCTCTTCTAAGTTTTTCGTTTTCTGCCAGTTCAAAGTCATCCTGCATTTTTTTATTCTCCCACCAGCTGGAAAAATCACCTTTTTGTATTTCTATATTTGTCTTATTTATTGAAAGAATATGATCAATACAATTATCCAAAAAAGATCTATCATGTGAAATAAGAATAAATCCTTTCTTTTTTCTGAGATAATTACTAAGTTTTTTTCTAGCCTCAGCATCCAAATGATTTGTTGGCTCATCAATAAGCAGGAATGAATTCTCCTTCAAAAACATAGCAGCCAGCAGTGCTTTAGTCTGTTCTCCTTTTGATAATGTATAAAATTGTCTGTATAAAACCTCATCATCTATATCCAACTGCGATAATTCCTTCATTATTTCCCAATCCATTGAATTTGCACTAATTTCCTTTATGATATCTATCGTGAAATTTTCTTGGTCCTGCACCTCAAAAGGAAAGTATTCAAAGCCTACATTGGTAGAAATATTTCCAGTATATTCGTATTTTCCAAGTAAAAGATTCAGAAAGGTAGTTTTTCCCCGTCCATTTCTTCCTGTAAAACCCAACTTCCAATCTGTATCTATTTGAAAGCTAACATTTTCGAAAATATTATCATAACTGCCTTCATAAGCGAAGGTCAGATTTTTAACATTTATTAAAGACATATTTTTGTCCTCCTTTGTGATAAATAGTACAAGTAACAAAGTCAGAACAATAGGCGACTGGTCTTACTCCATATAAACTGAGTTCTTAGCGTCAAGGACACTTAGAAATAGTTATCCTTTAGGGGAAATCGTTATCCAGGGACGTAACGGCCGTTATCTCCCGCTTGTAGAATCGGGAGTATTACGGCTGGTAGTCATCGGATAAATGTCGCCCGAAGTATCCGGCTCTATACGGAGATTATCATGTGTCAGCAAAGTATCTTTATTATCCATTTTATAATCCTTCTTTCTTATTCTCATTATTTATAAAAAAATATAAGCCGCAAGAAAATATTATTCTTACAGCTCATAAATATACGTAGTTTAGCTAATCACTATAGCTTAACATATTGGCATATATAAGAGAAAAAATAATAACTTTCTTGCATTAGTACAACAAAATAAACAGAGCACATCCGTTTATCTTTCTTTCATATTGCACTTTAAAAATTAGCAAGAAAAATTAATCATCATTTCACCTCAAATTTCAAATTTACCGATATTGTACCACTATGCCTTGAAAAAATCAACAATTCGGATTCAACTAAATTCAAGAGACAATCAAACGTAACTTTCCCAGTTTTATAGTTTTTTGACTTAAATATTTCACACTAAGCAGATTTGTTATAATCACCTTTTAATTGTGATATGCAAAATAATATTATGGGCAATGAATAAATATATACCCAATTTGTATTTAATAAGAACTTTCTAACAATGAAAATGCTAATAAACATATTATCTGGTATCATACCTATAATTATTATTAATGCAGCCATTGGTAATAAAAAAGGTTTAAACTCCTTTAGTCTTAAAGTTAAGGCAAAATAGGCGGAAATCATATATAAATGAACAGAAAAACGAATGAAAGAAGCCATAGCCCAAAAGAATAAAAACATTCCTTCCAAGTTACTTACAAACCTACCGGAATAGACAATTCTTGTAACACTCTGGAATAGATAATTGACTATTTGGATCGGAGGATTATCAAATACTGTTATATATATAAAGCAAAATAAGGTTATTTCAAATGTGCAATACCCCATGCCAATTAAACTTCCTAGCTTAAATTCCTTGTAGCTTCGAAGCATTGGAAAAAATATTGCTAATTGTATTATCTCCTCATAAGTGCTGCTGTAATAAAAAGCCGATGCAAAAATTTTGTCAAGGCCAGACCCAAAAATAGGAAAAATATAATTAACATTAACCTGTTTAAGTGCCATAATTAATAGAATTAAAAGTACTAGCTTTATATAAGGCTGCATGACATATGCTGCTCTTCCTATTCCCTCAAACCCCCTAACTGCCAGAAAATAACTAGTACCAATTAATATGGCATATATATACCATGAAGGAGTCCTTGGATAAAACAAATCAACTAAAGAATCTGCAAAGTTTCTGCTGTTCATTGAAGTAAGAAAAAATCTTGGAAGGAATATAAGCATTCCCAAAATAAATCCTATATATTTTCCTGTTAGTCTATAAATAATATCTATCAAGTTCTGATTATACCTTTTAAGTAACATTAGGAGAAATATTAAAGAAATAAGGGCGGGAAGACTTGAAGTAAAAGCTATAATCCAACCGGCATTTGCGCCAGCTTTAAATAACAGCGTAGGGGTAGTATCTGTAAATTTAATTGAAATACAGAGAATGACTATACTAACATACTCTCGTGTTCCTACTTTACCATCTGTTTTGGTAAACATCTTCTTTCACCCGCTCACATTTTCCATTATCTCTAGTTAATTTAATACTAAAAATAGTTATTCATTATATTATTTATTATCTCGGTAATTTTGTAATTTATTATATAAACTTTATTCTACCTTGTTAACACTTGAATTTTATCCCAATATACGATATATATTACATATGATAATTACCATATAGGACGTATCATATATAAAATTCATTTGTTTTGTAGGAGGAAATATGTCACTTGAGCATGCACTACTAGGATTTTTGCAGTACACCCCCCTTTCTGGATATGATCTAAAAAAAACCTTTGATACTACAGTAAACCATTTTTGGCCTGCTGATCAGAGTCAAATTTATCGAACATTAAATAAACTTACAACTGAAGGACTTATAGACATGGAATTAGTTATTCAGAAGGATAAACCAAATAGCAAAATATATCATATTACAAAAAAAGGCGAAGAAGAATTTCTAGACTGGCTGAAGTCTCCTATTAATATGGCAACACCTAGAATTCCTTTACTTGTACAGATTTACTTTGCAGCTGAATTATCAGATGAAGTGATTATTAGTATTTTTGAAAAAGTTGCGGATCAAATTCGTGATAGGATTAACTCTTTTAAAAATGTAACTAAAGCAATATTTATTGCTGATACTAAACCTCTTACTCAAAGAGATTTATTCTTTAAGGAACTTACCTATGATTATGGACTTACGATAAATAATGCTATTCTAAACTGGATTGAAAAAGTTATTGAGCAGATTCAAAAAGGAGAATACCAATAAGTATATAATTATAAAAATGGATATGCCTCGCCAGTGTACACCTTTGGAATGTCTAGTTTGCTGAAAACTTTTTTTGAAAGATTCTACAGCAAAGCAAATGTTGGAGCGTTTAAATTAACAAAAAGTGGGCTTTTTTTTCACCATGTGGATGACGGCATTTCCCAGACTCCTTTTGTTACTCTTGTGGTTTGCGACAATCTTGAAGACGCAATGACTCATAATATTCTTTCTTATTTTAGAACTTATTCTAAATTTAATGATGTAGAGAGTGCTGGTACCCTTGTACGTAAGTCGGCTGCTATGTTTGGTTTTAATGAAAAAGAAGAAAATAACAGCCCATTAATTTCAGAAGTATATGATGCCTATGTACAAGCAGGTAGGGAACTTGCATTGTCAGGAAGAATATGCAGCAAGACTGAAAGAAAGGCAAATCAGCCTATGGTGAGGATTCCATTCTTTGTAAAGCCTATGATGAAACTTGGTTTTGGAAGGGATAATATATTAGAAGGCCACAGCAAAATTATGAAATCTGCTATTAAAAGAACATAACATTCTCATGTAAAATGGAGTATATTATAAACCAGCTAGCTAGATTACCCAAAGTGGATATTGCGGTTAAATGAGGCAAACGAGTAAGAGGATGGTGATGAATTATGAATGAAGTTAAGTATTATCGATTAAATCAATGTGGCATATTAGAAATAAAAACCTGTAATAATCAATTACATAGAATTAAAGAGCATCTCCATGAAGAATTGTCTATTGGTATTATTGAAAAAGGTACTGGACAACTTATCGTTGATGGAGAATCCTATAACGTGAAAAAAGGAGATGTATTTCTGATTTCCCCATTTAGAACTCATGCGTGTCTTCCAAATGATACTGCAGATTGGCAATATACCATTCTATTTATTAAGAATGACTATTATGATCAATTAGAATCGCTTGGTAAAATACCCTTAAAGTCTTTAAATGATTTTGCTTTTCAAAATATATGTGAGCTTGTTCACCGGTTTAGATTTAACAACATAGTACCTCAGGATAAATTGCAAATGGATGAATTCATTAAAGCTATTTTGAAGGAAGCTGACAAGGAGGTTTGCTTACATACAAATAAGAAACTCCAACAAGTGAAAGAATTTATTGAAAATTATTATGCTTCAAACTTTACAATAAAAAACTTGGTAGATCAATTTGGTATTCAACAATTTACGTTAATTAAAGCCTTTAGGAGATACTACAACACAACACCCATTGCTTATAAAATTCAATTGAGACTAGATCATGCAAAACATCTTCTTAGAAGTGAAGAAAACATTTCGAAGGTTGCAGCATTATCAGGTTTTTATGATCAAGCCCAGTTCACTAAGGAGTTTAGAAAGATTTATGGTGTCACACCTCAGAGCTATCAACTTGCAGCTACAGAAAAAAGTACAGATTGATAAAATTTTAAATTTGTTCAATTTTATACAATACGTTTATTTCCATATTTTATATTATCTTTGTAATAGTAAATTTTATAGTTAACTATTAGTAAAAATCTATTGCAAAAAGGAGATAAAATAATGGCTATGACAGAGGAATTGGTAAAAAAAATTGCTGCTCAGCTTTTGGAAACAGAAGATCAGGTAGGACAAATGGATTTGCTTACCCTTCAATATCCTGAAATTACAAATGAAGATGCTTACAAAATTCAATTAGCAGGAATTGAAAAAAGAACAGCACGTGGCGAAAAGATTGTAGGTAAAAAAATTGGGTTACTTAATCGCAAGATGCAGGAAGAAATGTCTATAAAGGAGCCTGACTATGGAATTTTCACTGATCTACATATGATGTATGAGCAGCATGATGCTTTAAAAATATCAGAGTGCAATAAGCCTAGAATGGAGGCTGAAATCGCCTTTGTTCTTAAAGAAGACTTAGCAGGTCCTGGTGTCACCGTAACGGATGTGTTAGCTACAACGGCAGGAATTATTCCAGCTATTGAAATTGTAGATACTAGATTTAATAGTTTTAATTTAAAAATTCAGGATACCATTGCGGACAGGGCAAGCAATGGCAAGGTTATATTGGGATCGAAGCTAACAAAGCTGGATAACATTGACCTAAAGCTTATTGGTATGGCATGTTACAGGAACGGAGAATTAGTGTATACTGCTGCTGGAGCAGAGGTTATGGGCAGCCCGGCACAAGCAGTGGCTTGGCTAGCAAATAAGCTGGCAGAGTTCGGACAACACCTCAAAAAAGGTGAAATCATTATGGCCGGAGCTCTGGGGCCGCTGTTCGATGTAAAAGCTGGAGATGTGGTTGAAGCACATTTTGACAAGCTAGGAAGCGTAATTTTGAAAGTTGTAGAATAATTGGAGGTTTCCTATGAATAATCTAATTAAAGAAAAAATGCTAAATGGTGAAACTGTTCTAGGGACTTTTTTTAATCTTGGGGGCAGCACAGCAGCAGAATGCCTAGGTATTGCTGGATTAGACTTTTTTATCATAGATACGGAACATGGACCTTTTGATGTAGAAAGTTCCATGGATTTTATTCGAGCTGCGGAATTGAGAGGAATGACCCCCTTAGTGAGAGTAAAGGAAAGTTCTAGGTCTTCCATTCCTAATAGCATGGATGAATATTTCAAAACTTGTAATGAAAAGACAATGATTCTACTTCAATGTGAAACTCAAGGATGCTTGAATGACATTGAAGAAATTGTAAAACTAGATGGAATAGATGGGATTTTTATCGGGCCTTATGATCTTTCTATAGGAATGGGAAAAGCAGCTCAATTTACAGATCCAGAGTTTACAAAGGCTATTACTCGAATTGTAAAAGCATGTAAGGATGCGGGAAAATTTGTTTTTATCTATTCAGCAGACAGCAATACGGCAAAAAAACATCTAGCTGATGGGTTTAATGGGATTGCCATAAACATGGATGTTATGGTGTATATTAATGCTTTTAAGTCGATTATTAAAGAAGTAAGAAATATATAAGATTAATAATTGTAAATCCACATGGACCAAAGATGATGCCTATGTACAGGCTGATAAAGAACTTGCATTATCAGGAAGAATATGCAGTAAGACTAAAAAAAGAACCTACTTGTGTTTTAATCGTTTTGTGAAGAAACCAAACATAAGAGGGTTCTTTTTATGTTTATAAATAATAATTTAGTTTTTTCCTTTTAATCTTAAAAAGGTTAACATGGCTCCCACAATACTAATTATTCCTGCGGCTATATACACAATTTTCATACCATATATAAAGGCATCATTTCTTCCTGGCACATAATCTGTAACACGATATCCAATTTTGGAACTCATCATACTGTATAATAGTGTTGTAGCTAAGGCTATTCCGCATACCATACCTAGGTTTCTTATAAGTGCATTTATGCTACCTGCAATGCCCAGTTTATCCTTTGATACTGTTGACATTATCAAGGAATTATTAGGTGATTGAAATAGTCCCATGCCGATAGACATAATTCCGATAAATATTAACATACTAAGTAAATTTGAATTTTCATTTAAGGTAGACATTAGTAATAACCCTAGACTTATAAATATTAATCCTATAAAGGTTAACAGCTCTGAACCAATCTTGTCTGATAAGTGACCGCTAACAGGTGCTGCTACAGCTAAAAGCAAAGGATAAATCATAAGAATTAAACCTGCATGCTCGGGTGAATAAGACATTACATCCTGCAGGTAAAAAGGCAGCGTAATATTGCTGCAAAAGATTGCTACAAAGCTAATAAATCCACAGAATATGCTCAAGGAAAACAATTTATTTTCAAACATTTTCAGTTGAATTAATGGAATTTCTCGTTTCTTTTCCACATAGATGAAGGCTATAAAGGAAACAATGGCTGCTGCAAAACCTAATAATATCATTGGATGAGTAAAGCCTATATTTATTCCTTGACCTAGAGCCACAAACAAGGGAACTATGGTAAGTATAAACAATGCAGCCCCTATGCCATCCATCCTTCCCTTTGCTGTTTTGTGACCTTTAGGCAATAATTTAAAAGCATAAAACAAAGCTGCCAAACCAATAGGAACATTAATAAGGAATATATATTCCCAACTAGCTGCACCTACTATAAGTCCCCCAAGCCCAGGTCCTACCAAAGAACCTAAGGCTACAGCAGTCCCCAGAAATCCAAGGGCTTTTCCTCTTTCAGTTATGTGGAACACTTCAGTAATAATCCCTTGATTATTAGCCATAGTGCCCGCTGCACCTGTAGCCTGTATTATTCTTGCAATTATCAATATAGGAAAAGAACTTGTTATTCCGCATAATAGAGAACCAAAAGTAAATAAACCCAAACCAAACTTAAACATCTTAGTTTTTCCAAGCATATCTCCCAGTCTTCCAAAAATCAGCACTACTCCAGCAATAACAATTAAATAACTTGTAGCCACTAACTGAATATTAGCTGTGGTTACCTTTAAGGCTCTAGCCATTTTAGGCAAGGCTACATTTACAATACTGCTGTCTAAGGCTGACATAAAGGTTGATATTACTACTATAATTAATATGATCCACCTACTTCTGTCCTTGGATTCTTCCATTTAGATTCCCCCTTGCTAGATATTATTTACCTTACCCTTTGCCTATTATATTTATCCAGCGGCTGCTACGCCTCTCGCTTAACAATTTCTATGCGTCTTTGACGCCAAGAACTCTGTTTATCTGTATATATCTATGCCAAAAACTCACCTTATAAATACTACAAATAATCAAATCCTTTTTTATGCTATAAAAAAAAGATCATGAATTCTAGGCCTGAGCTGCTATCTTCATGATCCTTTTATTATTACTTTTCTTTTTTAAACCGCTTCTAGGTATAATTGCAAGTGAAAACTTTTTATCACACGAAAACTTACTCATGCTTGAGCAGATTAACTGCGTATTTAAGTTCTTTTTGTGCAGCTTTTTATTTAATACCTCTAGCATTGGTTGTGAAATATCTAATCCCATAACATCATAGCCATGTTCTATAAGCGGTAACAAAGTACAGCCTGTACCACAACCAATATCAATTATGCCACCATGTCCATACTTCTCTGAAAGTTCTAGATGAAAATCAACACAAGTCTTTTCATTTAATGGTTCATCTTTAGATTGCAAAACATTAACATATAGATCGTAGTTATCGGCAACATATTCTAAATCATGTAAATCCATTTTTATCACCCTTACCTTACAATTTAAGTATTTTGTAAGTGATATATGTTCCCATTCTACTTTCACTATCTGTAGTACAAAACATTGCAATCTCATTTACAACACAGTTATGATTAATTTCTTTGTCTGAAATATTATCAAATAACTCTCTGTATACTTTAGCTGGTTTTTCACCTAATGCAATTGTTGAATGGAAATGGTATTTTTGATTATTATCTGTATCCCAGGAATGTTCCTCTATGCATTTATAAATATTATTATGTAAATTCCTCAATTGTTCTGTTTCTTTAATATTCATCAAGAGAACTGCAAAACCATCATCTTTATCACCATATATTTTTAGGTCAATATCTGTAACCGAAACTTCAAAGGGTTTTAATTCCTTTGCCAGCCTATCAAAGTATTCCTCAACTTCTTCAAGATTTTTCACTTCAAATACCGGTCCTAAAGTTATATGCTGCGGAAGCTTGGCTGATATAAAACCAGTATTATATTTTATATCGGAATCAAAGGCAATTTTTCTAGATAAATTATGTATTTCATTATCTGTAAGTATGGCAAAACATGCTTTCACTAATAAAACCTCCAAACTATTTTTTAATGGTTAATTTTTACGACCTATTACTTTATAAGCAATATTACCAATACCGCCATCTAGTCTATTACCATGTTCATCAACTGCTTTAGCTAAATATCCACTCTCTCCTTGGAATTCAAGAGGAATATCATCTGTATTTCCATTTAATATGTCATCGCACACTTTTATTATTTCAGTG
>JAUZPI010000110.1 GCA_030706015.1 Bacillota bacterium | reverse complement strand
TTGTGTAAATTAATGTATTTTGCCATATATTAATTTTACTATAAATCTTTCACTCTTCCGAGTGGGAGATTTATTTTTTTAGGCAAAAAAGCTGCCGCACTAATTTTTAGTGCGACAGCCCCTTTTATTTTTTGGGGGTGACGGGTTGAAGCTGAATGTATTAATAGTTGAAGATAGTTTATTCTCAGCAGATATTGATGTGAGAGAGATAAAAAAAGCCGGCTTTGATGTTGACTATCTAATCGTGTCTAGCTGCGAGTCAATGGCTGCTGCGCTGAAGGAGAAAAAGTGGGATGTAATAATAAGCGAAAATTCAATGCCGAATTTTAACGCTTCCATGGCATTAGCGGTAAGAAATAAAATAATGCCTAAGATACCATTCATAATAGTTTCTGAAGATATTACTGATGAAGAGGTTTATAAGGCACTAGAAGAGGGCTGCAGTGCTTTCCTTCGTAAAGAAAGATTGGAGGAATTAAGGAAATTGGTTAGAAATATTTTGATATAATCAAACAACAAAATACAAAAACATAGTTTTTTCGGGGTAAATACCTAATTTATTTCATTAAATTATTCATAGAAATTATATATTATTTATATATAGTTTTTAATTTTCAATTCAAGTAATAGATTAACTAAGAGTCTACTCATTCAGTATAGTATTATTTAATTTTTAGTAGAAAGTCTTATGAGGAGGTAAGTAGATTGAAAAATGTAAAGGTTATCTATAAGATTACAATTTTATCAGCCATTTTGCTTCTGTTTATTGCAGGTGTGGGAGGTACGGGGGCATATTTCAGTTTAAAAGCAAATAGAGATATGACCACTATGTATAAGGACAGACTTTTGCCTATATCTTATCTAAATGATATGCGTACTCATGTTCGTGCAAGCGACGAAGATTTGCTCATAGCTATTGTTAGTGCCGGAAACAGTGCGGAACAAAAAAAGTATATAGATGATATAACAACAAGGAATGCAACCATTGATAAGGATTGGGCTAATTATAAGAAAACTAAGCTAGATAAATTTGAAGAGGATACAATACCAGTAGTTGATAAAAACCTTCAATTGTACAGAGATGCAAGGAAAAATATAATTGAGCTGGCTGTCAATGGCAACCAACAAGAGGCATTAAGTTCTTTTTTTAAGATAAGACAGATAATTGATGATGAACAAAAAGGATTAAGAGACCTATCAGCATATAATTCCAAGGTTGCTGATGAAATCAATGTTCAGAATGATAAAGAATTTAGAATACAAAATTATATATTTTCTGGTGTAATCGGCTCTGCTGTACTGCTTGGGATTTTGCTATCCATTATTATAGCACGAAGCATAATCAAGCCTTTAGGATTGCTAAAAGGTGAACTATCTACTCTAGCTGACAAGGGTGGAGATCTGACTCAGAAAATTAACATTGATTCCAAGGATGAAATAGGTGAGCTTGCGGCAGCGGTTAATAAGTTCTTAGGAAATCTAAGGGAGATAGTAGCACAGGTTATTAATGAATCAAAAAATGTGGATATTGCAGTTAATATTGTTGATAAAAACATCAAGAATCTAAATTCTAATGTGGAGGATGTTTCAGCTACAACTCAGGAATTATCAGCAGGAATGGAAGAGACAGCAGCATCTTCGGAAGAGATGAATGCTACCTCTAGTGAAATACAATCATCAGTAGAAAACATAGCTTCTAAGGCTCAGGAGGGTGCAAGTACTGCAGCGGAAATAAGAAGAAAAGCAGAGGAGTTAAAAACAAGTGCTGTTGAATCACAGGTAAGGACCAATGAGATATATTCAAAGACAAATGAGGAACTAAAAAAAGCTATAGAAGAGTCAAGAGCGGTGGAAAAAATAAATGAATTACTAAGTGCAATTTTATCCATAACAGAGCAAACTAATCTTCTAGCATTAAATGCAGCAATAGAAGCTGCCAGGGCTGGAGAGGCAGGCAAAGGCTTTGCAGTAGTAGCTGATGAGATAAGAAAGCTTGCGGATCAGTCTAAAGATACTGCTGGAGAGATACAGGGAATCACAAGTATGGTGGTAGGTTCTGTTAATAATCTTTCTTTAAGTGCGACCTCCATGCTGGAGTTTATTGATAAACAGGTTATGAAGGATTATGAGGAATTTGTTAGAAGTGGAGAAGAATATACTAGTGATGCACAAAAGGTAGACAGCTTTACTATAGATTTAAGTGCAACTTCAGAAGAATTACTAGCATCAGTGGAAAACATGGTAAGAGCCATAAATGAAGTAACTGAGGCAACCAACGAGGGGGCAAACGGGACAACCAATATCGCAGAAAAAACCACCTCTATCGTTGAGCTGGCAAATGAAATAATAAAACAAGTTAATACTGTAAACAACAGCTTGGGAAGATTACTTGGGGTAGTAGGAAAATTTACTGTTTAACAAAACTAAGTTTTTCACCATGTATCTACAGGTATACAGCCTTAAGTTTATATAGGTCTGTATACCTATTTTTTGTTAATAAGAAGGTTGTAATGAACAATCACCTTTAAATTAGGAGGTGTAAATTAGTATGAAAAAAGAGCCCATTAAAGATAATGAAATACCTATATGGGTAGGGTTAACTAATGTACTTAACCTTGGAAGGAAGTTAAATCCTTTTAGAGAGTCAGCAAGGATATCATTAATTTATATTTTGTTTGGAGCACTTTGGATTCTATTATCAGATAAGGTGCTTGAACTAATGGTAAGTGATAAAGGAAAAATGATTAGATATAGTATGTTCAAGGGTTGGCTATTTGTAGTGACAACGGGATGTATAATATTTATGCTCACCTATATTACTTTTTCTAGAGTAAAAAGGACAGATAAAAAGCTAATTGAGAGTTATGAGGAACTTGCGGCGGTAAATGAAGAACTTACTGCTTCAGATGAAGAGCTGAGAACACAAATACTTCAGATTCAAGAGTACCAGGATAAGCTGCATCATATGGCTTATTATGATGAATTAACTGGTCTTCCTGGAAGACTATCATTACAGGAGGATATCACTAAACTGCTAACTGAAGCTCAGGATAGAAGATGTATTTTGGTATACATAGATTTAGATAATTTTAAATTGATAAAGGATACAAAGGGACAAGTCTTTAGTGATGAAATGTTAAAAAAACTCAGCAGGGAATTACAGCACCTGCAGCAGAAATATTCTAACCTTTGCTTTTATAGACTTGGCGGCGATGAGTTTATTGCATCAATAAGCGGGCTTCTAAGCGATGATGAGGAAGAAGGATTGATGAAGGTTCTCTCTGAAACTCTGAAAACTACTGTTAATGTGGGGAATTCAGCAGTACAAATGACTGCGAGCATGGGGGTAGCGGTTTATCCGGAACATGGAAATAGCCTAGATGAACTTAAGCGATGTGCTTGTATAGCAGTACTCAACTCAAAGAAAATGGGTAAGAATAAATATACAAAATATACAAAAGAGATGGATGAACAGTTTAGGAAAAGAAGAGAGATTGAAGAACAACTTGAAACGGCAATGGAGAATAAGGAATTTGAAATATATTATCAGCCTCAGGTAGATATGAACACTTTTAAGATAACAGGGTTGGAGGCATTGATTAGATGGAAAAATAAAAAGCTTGGTTTTATACCACCGGATAAGTTTATTGGCATTGCAGAGGAAACTCATTTGATTGTAGATATAGGGGAATGGGTGCTAAAAGAAGCCTGCCTATTTGCAAAGTTTCTTCATGAACGTGGATATAAGAACTTACAAGTGTCAGTGAATGTTTCCATTGTTCAGCTTCTTGAAGAAAACTTTGTTGGCAGGGTGAAGCAAATTTTAAGCACTACAGGGGTAGACCCTAAGCAGCTGGAGCTTGAAATTACTGAATCTACTTTAATCCAATCCTTTGATTTAGTAATAACAAAATTGAATCAGTTAAAGGAGGAAGGCGTTAAGATTGCTCTTGATGACTTTGGAAAGGGATATTCCTCCCTTAGCTATCTAAATGAACTTCCTATAACAACCTTGAAGATAGATAAAGTATTCATAGACAATGTTTTATTGGAGGCAAAGGCAGAAAAATTAACGGAATTAATTATAGATATTGGGAAGGAACTGGACTTGTGTGTTATAGCAGAAGGAGTTGAAGAAAAAGATCAACTTCAATATCTTGTAAAGAGAAAATGTGATAAAATACAGGGATATTTATTCAGTAAGCCCTTGCCGCAAGATGAAGTAAAGGACTTTCTTAAGGACAATGATTTTAAGTGTTTTAAATAAATAATTGTGGTAATTCTGCTATGCCTAGTATATAATCTCAGTTAGTGCTTAAAATTAAATATTATAGATATAGGTGCAGCTGCATAAGCTGCTTAAAAGGGAAGCAGGGTGAAAAGCCCTCACGGTCCCGCCGCTGTAATAAAGGAGTTCTTATAATTATGCCACTGAATATTTCGGGAAGGCTTATAAGAATGATGAGACTTAAGTCAGAAGACCTGCCTATATTTTTTAAAATAACTCTACGGACGATAGGGGGTATTTTCAAAGTTTATAGTACATAAGGTGTATTATGATTTTTTTGAGACCTCTTAACTTTGCTAGTTAGGAGGTTTTTTTATGCTAATTAAGGGATGGTGTTTATGAATAATTTTAAAAACAGTAAGAAACCTAGAGATTTATCAGGTTGGTTAGTATACGTATTTGCCGTAGTAACAATACATATTATTGGATTCATTCTTTTAATGATGGGTGCGCGTATTTATCCTGAAATGATAGGTATGGCATTTATATCTTATACCTTAGGGTTGAGACATGCTTTTGATGCTGACCATATTGCTGCCATTGATAATACTGTACGTAAGCTGATTCAGCAAAAAGAGAATCCAAAGGGAGTTGGGTTTTTCTTTTCTCTCGGTCATTCCACAGTGGTTATATTAATGACCGTTGCAACTATATTTGCCGTACATTGGGTTCAGAGCAGTCTTCCTCATTTTCAGAAATATGGCGGGGCAATCGCTCTTACTGTTTCTGGACTATTCCTTTTAGTTATAGGTATTGGCAATCTTTATATTTGGGCAGGCATTTTGAAACAGTTTATAGAGATGAGAAAAGGAGTATATAAAGATGAGAATAACGACTATACAATTTCAGGTGGAGTTCTAAGCAGAATAATAGGGATTTTCTATAAATATATAAAAAAGAGCTGGCATGTCTATGTTTTAGGCTTTATGTTTGGGCTGGGGTTTGATACTGCCACTCAAGTAGCTTTATTAACTACTTCAGCAGGAGCAGCAGGTCATTCGGTGCCGGCAATATCAATACTTGCCTTTCCAATATTATTTGCAGCAGGTATGAGTTTAATGGATACTGCCGATGGCTTTTTTATGACAACCGCATACGAATGGGTATTTTCTACTCCTCTCCGTAAGGTATATTATAATCTCACTATAACTGGATTATCAGTAATCGCAGCCTTATTCATTGGCTTCGTTGAAGTAATGCAGATGCTTACAAACATTGTAGGATTAAATAATAGGTATTTTGCATGGATAAAAGCATTGAATTTCAACGATGCTGGATATATATTGGTGATGCTTTTTATACTAGTATGGCTAATCTCATTTACAGGTTGGAAATTGCTTAAGATGGATGAAAATAAGGATTTCTAGAAATTGAGAAAAAAGAGGACCCTCTTAGTTAAAAGAAGTTCCTCTTTTTCTGCAATAACGATTAATGGGGTACCAGCTGCAAAAGTTGCCTTTTATTTTACAGGCAAATTTAAATTTTTAACTTCTTTGACTACATTTATAGAATCATTGGTATCTACATACTTTAATTCAACGGTATCTCCCTCTTTGGTAAATGCAGCATAAGGCATTGTATCAATGTTTATTGAGAAGATTCTATTATTGCCTTCAAGTAAAAGTCTTTGTATATTACCATCATTAGTTTGCAGATTTACTACACGAAGAACTTTACCGCTTATAGTTTTTAGTAAGTTTTCATTTGTAGGAACAGCATTGCCTTGGTCAGCTGTTGCCAGCAATACTCTATAGGCTTCAAAAACCTCTTGTTTAGTTTGAGCGTGGGCTACTTTACCTGTTTCTGCATTTACTAAAGCTAGCTCTCTATATACACCGTTAGAATCTATTACAGGAATTATCCAAGTGTTAGCACCATATATGGAGTAAAGTACTGGCTGCTCACCTTTCCATTGTTCCTTTTGGAAGGTCTTTTCCACTATGGATAGAGCTGCTTTTCCGTTTAAGCCTTTAACGGAGGAATAGTATAAGAATTGACCAGTTCTGCCGCTCATCATACTGTATCCAACCATAGTAGTGGACTTTTCATCTAAATTAGTATGATCTGTTGAATAATAAAAAGCATCATCATTAGTGAACACTCCGGCTACTTCCTGATCTCCACCCCATTTAGTAGGAACATGAACGTCCTGTTTTGTAAATATATAATTCATTAAACCTAGTCTGTATTTCCCATACCATTCATTATAATCTTCGGCCACATCATCAGGAGTTATTTGATCAACAAAGCTTGGTGCATCGTTCTTAGAGTATTTTTTCATATCTCCTGTTGCAGGATCGAAAAGTATAACACCATCAACAACTTTGGCATTTCTGAATTTTGCATAATGCCCATAGCTGACTGCATAATAAGCCTTACCGCTGTCATCAAGTTCAAGACTGGCATCCATAATAAGTATATTAGGATATTTTTGTCTTACCATTCTTTGAAGATTGTTTCCAAACCAAGCAGAAGGAGTATATTTGGCTTCTGTTTTAACTAATTCTGCAGGCTTGTCATACTCTGCAGAAACCTTAATATAGTAGTTTACTGTACCTGCCTTTTTGTAGGAAAAGTATCCGTTGAATTCTACTGGAGCAATCCAGCACAGTTCAGAACCTACCTTCTGGATATGATAATCACCAATTGTATATAATGAATAGTTTTCTATCATACCTAGAACCTTGTCCCCTTTATATTTAGCTGTAGAATAAGGGATAACAGGTATATGCTCAATATTTGTATCCTCTAGTTTATCAGAAACAGTTTTAACATTGGGTATTTTTGCCAGAGTCTGCTTTATAAATAAAGGATAAAAGAAAGTCATCAATATCCAAACTAAGGCAGCTAACAGAACAAGTAAATAAAATAGGCTGGATTTTCTAGGAGTTCTTTCTTTGTGTTTATCTTTAACTTTATAAAAAATTGTTGAATAGATTATAGAACAAATAACAAAAGGCGGAACAACCCAAACTACAAAGGCCTGCCAGGTTTTATCAACTAATAATGTGTAGTTTATGAATATAGTATAGAGTGTACCGATAATAAAGAAGAATATTTGAGAAAAAAGATAGTTTGAATTCTTCGTTTTTAAATAATTAGAAATAATAATTGGATTCAAAAAGAAAACAGGAATTAGTAAAAATAACAGCGTCATAAATTGCCTCCCCCGAATAATATAATTGAAATATGTTACTTTAAATAATATTATAGGGCATTTTTTTATTAATGTATATTAGTAAGATAGGGGGTATACAAAGATGAGAGCGTTTAAATATAATCTAGGATTAATAGCTAGTATACTAATAGCTGAAGGTGTTGGATATTTAAGTGCAAATGCAGGAATGTCTGGTCCTGATTATTACAGTAAACTTGTAACGCCATCCTTTGCACCACCTGCATGGGTTTTTCCACTAGTATGGGTGATATTATATGCTCTTATGGGTACAGCAGCATATAGAGTTTTTCAAAAGAGAAAAGAAAGAGCAGACATAAGAAAAGCAATAGTATTGTATGAAATACAATTATGTCTCAATTTTTTTTGGACTATAATATTCTTTAAATATAAATTACTAGGGGCGGCATTCATGGAACTTATGATTCTCCTAGTATTTATATTACTTACTACCTTTGAATTTTATAACATAGACAAAAAGGCCGCATATTTGATGCTTCCTTATATATTATGGGTCTCATTTGCAGGGGTTTTAAACTACAGCATATATCTTTTGAACAGATGACTCAGTTTATTATAGGATACAAAAAAGGAACTGTATAGAAGGCAGTTCCTTTAATATATCCGTACTTATATGTGTTTAGCAAGCTCATTTAATCTTTCTGCAATAGTAGTAAGCTCTTCAATGCTGGCAGTTATCTCCTGTGATGCTGAGGCTTGTTCTTGGCTTGAGGCTAAGGTTGTCTCACTTTCTTTGCTTGTGTTATTAACCTTATCCTTTATACGATCTGTTATTCCTTTAATCTTAGGTACTGTGCTTTTTGACTGTTCTGAAAGCTTTCTTATTTCTTGAGCTACTACGGTAAAGCCTTTACCTGACTCTCCAGCCCTGGCAGCTTCTATTGCAGCATTGAGTCCCAGCATATTTATTTGTTCAGAGATTTGTTTTATAAATGAGGAAATCTCATTTATATCTTCTGATAATGTATATATATCTTTTATGCTGGCATTAAGTTCAAGTTCGCTAGAATGTATTTGAGAAGCAGAAGCGGATAACTGCTCTATTGCTGCAGATATTCCAGTTAAGCCATTTCCAAGACTACTAGCTAATTCCCTCAGCTGAGAAGCATTAGTTTTAGGAATAACAATTCCAAGAGTAGCCACTACGTCATTGGCGTTATCTTCATCAAACACTGGACAATTTAAAATTAGAACAGGTACGCCATAAACACTAGCATCTAATTCGCATACTACAGATTTCTTAGTTTTTATGGCCTTTAAAGAAGCATCACTTTCTTTAATCGGTCGTCCTATTGTTAAAGAAGGCATATCAAAACTCTCAGAAGCACATCTGTATGCAACTTTTTGAAGGTCAGTCATGTATAAAAAAGCTCCTTCGGGGAACATGTCGGCAAGTATAGGAGCAAAATGATCAAAGGCAGCCGCAATAGGGTGAAGCCTAGGAAGTGCTATTGATAAGGCTCCAACAATCTCTCCTGTCTCGTTAACTATTGGAGAGGCAGTTACATTTAATCGCATTCCGTATACTGAACGAGGTATCCTTACTTCTATAGTTTTCTTTTGATTAATAGCGTGGCATGCACCACTATCTGGAGGAAGCTTTGAGCCTACTTGAAGCGATCTAATATCAAAGATTTTAGAAGAAAGTTTCCATGAGACAATATCTCCTTCAGTAACAAAATAAACTACTCCACCAGGTATATTATTTACCTGCAAATTAGCAAAGGCTTTAAATGCCTGTACATCTGATAAATTAATCATATGTGATTCCCCTTTTCTATAATTTTCCCAAGTGGTAACTAAGTTAAAGATTTTTAGTATAGTAGTATACATTTAATTATAGCTGTTTTAGCATGCTAATTGATAAAGTTAACCATAAGGTAACAAACGTATAATATATAATAAATAGTTTTCATGATTTTATGTAAAATAAATACACATATGGCATATTATAACCCATATAGATTAAAAGTTAAATAGTAAAAATGAAAAAACCGTTAATTATTGGAAGTAGCAACGTAATATTTGCAGCATATAATTTAGTAGCAATAATATTAGAAGTGAAAGAAATGTCTAAAGAGAAATTTCATACCTTTAGTGAATATATGAAGAAGGAAGATGATACACTAACTGCTTCCATGGAGGATTACTTAGAGATGATTTATAGGCTTTCAGAGCAGATAGGGTTTACAAGGATTCATGATTTAGCTAAGGCCCTTAATGTTCAGCCGCCATCAGCTACAAAAATGGTGCAAAAATTATCGGAAGCTAAGCTGATAGATTACGAAAAGTACGGAATTATCATATTGACGGAGGCCGGTAAGAATAAGGGAAGGTTTTTATTATATAGACATAATATTATCGAAGGCTTTTTAAGACTGCTGGGTATTTCAGATAGTATCCTGGAGCAAACAGAAAAGATAGAACACACAATCAGCAATAAAACCTTAGAATATTTTTCAGACTTTATAAATTTTATTCAGGAAAATCCAGAAATCATAAGCAAGTTTGATTCATACAGGAAGGAAAAAGATATTAAACAGGAATAAAACAAAAAGACTTATCAAAAGGTTAGTTGATAAGTCTTTTATATGTTTTAAATTAAAATGCAAAATTACCGTTCTTGAATACAGGTATTTCTTTACCATCAGCGGTAATACCGGTTATCTCCAAATCCTTTGTTCCTATCATAAAGTCCACGTGGGTTAGAGAATCATTTACTTCTGCCTTACCCAATTCTTCATCATTCATATTTTCACCATTCTTTATACACACAGGATATGCTCTTCCTATAGCTAAGTGGCAGGAAGCATTTTCATCAAAAAGTGTATTATAGAATAATATATTTGAATTAGAGATTGGTGAATCATAAGGAACTAAAGCCACTTCACCCAGGTAGTGAGAACCATCATCTGTCTCAACTAGATTCTTTAAGCTTTCATAACCTTTTTCAGCAGTAAAATCAACAATCTTACCCTCCTTAAAGGTAAAGGAGAAATTTTCAATTAGATTTCCATTGTGGTTTAAAGGCTTTGAACTTACCACAGTACCATTTACCCCTGTCTTTTTAGGTAGAGTAAATACTTCTTCTGTTGGCATATTAGCAATGAACTCAACTCCTTCAGGAGTATACTCAGAACCGCCAAGCCATAAATGATTATTAGGAAGCTCAACCTTTAAATCTGTGCCAAGGGAGTTTTTATATTGAAGAAATTTAAAATTATTAGAATTAAGAAAATCCATGCTCTTTTTAAGATAGCTTTTATGCTCATTCCAAGCTGTAACAGGATCCTCCGTATCTGCTCTTACGGATTTAAGTATTGATTTCCAAAGCTCTTCTACAGCTTCATCTTCTGTTGCATTAGGAAATACCTTTTTAGCCCAAGCTCTTGTAGGAATTGAAGCAACGCACCAGGAATTTTTATTACTCATTATACTTTCGCTGTACTCTTTAAGAGCAGTACTACTAGCTTTGTTGGATTTCCTTAGTCTTTCAGGATCTACATCCTTCATAAGCTCAGGATCTGAAGCAGCTATACTCATAAAAGCAGCGCCTTTGCGTACATAGTAAAGGTAAAAATCTTTTTGCCATTCTGGGAATTCTTCAAAGATTTCCTCAGGAGCATGAAGATATTTGATTTTTGCAGATAATTCGTCTCTCCAATTCATAACCACTTCTCTTGCCCCTTCTTTGTAAGCCAGTTCACTTATGATTCTTGCAAAGGAAGCGCACTCTATTGGAGATGAGATAACTAGGGTTTGATTCTTTTGGATGTTAACACCAGTCTTTACTAGAAGCTGTGCATATTTTTTTAGTAAATCATCATTCATAAATAAAACCTCTTTTCTGATTAATAAACTTATAGAAATTTTGTCCATATATTTATACTAATATTCTATTTCAATGATGGCATAATTGTCTATAGACATCATATCCAAGTAGGATGTAAGTGAAAGTGGATGTCATTAGAAGTAAGTTATCAATTGATGTTACAATCTCACAAAATGCAGGTTGAAATAATATGATTTTCATAAAGTTTATTTCAGTTGAAAATAAATTCGAGACGCGGGCATATAATTTAAAATCAAAATAAGTTATTGATATTTAAAGGAGGAAACCAACAATGCTTCCGCAGGATTTTGCAGAATTAAATGTTGAAGAGGTGCAGGAACCAAGAAGAAAAGAGTATATGACAACCAGAAGTGGCACAGAAACAGTCGGCCCTTTATGTGAGCTCATTGGTAAGAACAGCACTAACATTATTGTTAAGGTTAAATCAAGAGCTGGTCAGGGGCTAAGGGTTCTTGAATCTGCCAATGGATTTAGCTATGAAATTAAGGAGAATATAGAGCAGTATAATTTGATATTTAAAGGACTTGTGGCACATAAGGATACTCCAAAGCCAAGCATACGAGAATTAATAAATCTATGCAAGAAGGCTAAGATAAGAAGTATTATGATAACCGGAGAGTACTAGGATGATAGAAAAGATCTGTGGAGATAGTTCAGGTGCAAACCTGACTATCTCTGTATTAATAAGGTGGAATTACTATAATGTACAGGGTGCAAATTTAATTATCATATGTTATACTTCTATTCGTGGTCAGGCGAGATCGCAAACAGATAAAAGGTCTGCCGGGCTATAAGTTGAGGACAACATTTACAATAAAAACATGTTGCAATTAACTTTAATAAATAGTATAATAAACTTTGTCACGTTAAGTTTCAAGACTTGGTTTGTGACAATAAAATAATATATGGAGAGATGTCCGAGTGGTTTAAGGAGCACGCCTGGAAAGCGTGTGTAGGGGAAACTCTACCGAGGGTTCGAATCCCTCTCTTTCCGCCATTAAAACTTTGTCGTGCTAGATGGGGAGTCAGCGGTGCCTTGTAACC
>JAUZPI010000011.1 GCA_030706015.1 Bacillota bacterium | reverse complement strand
TTTTTATATGTTTCATAGGAAAACCCTCCATTCAAAATTTTACGGTTTGATTATAACACAATTTTTTTACGAAATAAAGCAAAAGCTAAAGATTAATTCCTAACATACCAGATAATACCCCAACAATTAATGCTAATATTAACTTTATAACCCTGCCCATAGTTATGGCTGCATACCCATGTCCTAAAACAGTAACTAGATAAAACAACAACATATATAACAATGCTACAAGCATACCGTTCAGCCAGCCTTTTTGTCCAGATTTCCTAGATGCATATATAGCCCCATACATTACACTTACTAGTGTGGCCACTAATATAACCATTGAAGTTGTACTTTCTTCAAGATCCTTAAAATTCAATATAAAAGCGTAAATTAAGAGTACTGCAAGTGTTAGGATAAAAGCCCTTAATACACCTTCTCCTACGGAGACGTATAAATTCCTTTTCTTCTCCACCAATTTAAAAACACCTCCTATCTACTATTATGTATGAAGATAGAAGGTGTTTTATTACTTTTACTTGCTTTCAGTTGTTTTTTGATTAATCACACTTGCAATACCATCTTTTGAAAACTTAATTTTAACTTTATCTGGTCCTGTTTGGATAATAACAAAGTCTGGCTGCAAATTAACTATTTTTCCAATGATACCGCCCTTAGTAACAATTTCGTCGTTAACTTTTAGGTTACTAAGCATATTGGCATAGCTCTTTTTTCTCTTTCTTTCAGGTAAAAAAAGCATTAAGTAAAATAACGCTATTATTACTACAAAATAAATAATTGTTAATGCTGATGCTGGCATAAACTCACCTCCTCTAACTAAGCCTTACCGCCCCATTGTTCAAGTTTTTCTTTTTTAAATTCTTCAAAATAATCTCCATCTATTGCATTTCGTATATCTTCCATAAGTTTATTATAAAAATATAAATTATGAAGTACACAAAGTCTCATAGCCAACATTTCTTTAGCCTTAAATAAATGCCTGATATATGCTCTAGTATAATGCTTACAAGCCGGGCATTCACAACCCTGGTCTATAGGTGAAGCATCTAATTCAAATTTAGCATTCATTAAATTTATTTTACCATACTTAGTAAATACATGTCCATGCCTTCCATTTCTAGCTGGTAATACACAATCAAAGAAATCTACACCTCTAGAAACTGCCTCAAGAATATTGGACGGCAGCCCTACTCCCATTAAATATATTGGTTTATCCTCTGGAAGATACGGCACAACAGCATCTATTATTCTATACATTTCTTCATGTGTCTCACCTACAGCAAGACCTCCAATTGCATATCCGTCTAAATCCATCTTTGCAATGGTTTTAGCATGTTCAACTCTAATATCATCATAGATACCACCCTGATTTATACCAAAAAGCATTTGCTCTTTATTTATTGTATCAGGTAGCGAATTTAACCTATCCATTTCATCCTTACATCTTTGAAGCCACCTTGTGGTTCTCTCTACAGATCTTTCTACATATTCCCTTGGAGCAGGATTCTCAACGCATTCATCAAAGGCCATAGCTATTGTTGATGCTAAATTACTTTGTATCTGCATACTTTCTTCTGGACCCATAAATATTCTTTTACCATCAATATGAGAATTAAAGTATACTCCCTCTTCTTTTATGGTTCTCATGCTTGCTAGGGAGAACACCTGAAATCCACCAGAGTCCGTTAGAATAGGTCTATCCCAATTCATAAATTTATGTAAACCGCCCATTTGCCTAACAACATTATCTCCTGGTCTCAAGCTAAGATGATATGTATTTGATAATTCCACTTGGCATCCTATTTCCTTTAAATCCATTGATGATACTGCACCCTTTATGGCCGCTAATGTTCCTACATTCATAAATACAGGTGTTTGTATTACGCCATGAGGAGTTTTGAATTCGCCTCGTCTAGCCTTTCCATTTTTCTTTAATAGCTTATACATGAAGTTCACTTCCTCCGTTATTATTTAAATTACTACAACTAATCAGTAATGAACATAGCATCTCCAAAACTGAAAAATCTATATCTTTCCTCAACTGCTCTATTATAAGCATTCATTATTTTTTCCCTATCTGATAATGCACTTACAAGCATAATCAAAGTTGATTCAGGCAGATGAAAATTTGTAATTAAACAATCAACTAATTTATATTTATATCCCGGATATATAAATATATCTGTCCATCCCGATTGTTCCTTTACCCTGCCATTATCATCAGCCACAGTTTCCAGTGTTCTTGTAGAAGTAGTTCCTACAGAAATAATTCTTCCGCCATTTTCCTTAGTATTATTAATTATATCTGCTGTTTCCTTTGATATTACATAGTACTCAGAGTGCATATGATGCTCCAAAATATTTTCAACCTTCACTGGTCTAAAAGTACCTAGTCCAACATGTAAAGTTAAAAACGCAATGCTTGCACCTTTTTTCTTAATATCCTCTAGCAATTCCTCTGTAAAATGAAGACCCGCAGTTGGAGCAGCAGCCGAACCTTGATTTTTGGAATAAACTGTTTGATACTGCTCTCTATCCTCTAATCTTTCAGTAATATAAGGAGGCAGCGGCATTTCTCCTAACCGATCCAATACCTGCTCAAAAACCCCTTCATATTCGAATTTAATAATTCTGCTTCCATCTTCACCAACATCAGTGACCTCTGCCTTTAATTCTCCATTTCCAAATTCAAAACGAGCGCCAATTTTCGCCCTTTTTCCAGGTTTAACCAAGGTCTCCCAGGAATCTTTATCAATTCTTTTCAGAAGCAGAAATTCCATTCTGCCTCCGCTGCCTTCCTTTGCTCCAATGAGCCTTGCAGGCAGTACCCTAGTATCATTAAGTACAAGGCAATCTCCTGGTCTTATATAGTCTAAAATATCTTTAAATATCTTATGTTCTATTCCCCCAGTATTCTTATTTAACACCATTAATCTGCATTCGTCCCTTTTAGCTGCGGGATGCTGAGCAATAAGTTCCTCTGGTAAATCGAAATAAAAATCCTTTAGCTGCAAATTTTTCACCTTCTCCTAATTAAATCCATCAATTGCACTTTAAATCACGATTATAATTTATATTGCTAATAGTGTCAATTGTTATTTATCATTCTCATTATTGAAAATTGAGCACTGTCTTGTATCTCCATTTATACTTTGTTCTGGTTTAAAGCGATTTATATGTTTATATGCTTTATCAGTCGCTACTCTTCCTCTAGGGGTCCTAATAATAAAACCTTTCTGAAGTAAATAGGGTTCATACACATCCTCTAAAGTTCCCAATTCCTCTCCAATGAAATATGACAGTGTTTCAATCCCCACTGGTCCTCCATTAAAATTGTCAATTATCGCCTCTAAAATTCTATTATCAACCTTATCAAAACCTTCTTTATCCACCTCTAAAAGCTCTAATGCATTATTAGATGATTCAAAGTCTATAACACCATTGCCTTTTACCTGAGAATAATCTCTTACTCGTTTTAATAATCTATTTGCAATTCTTGGTGTACCTCTTGAACGTCTTGCTACCTCAAAGGCAGCATCTTCTGTTATACCTATCTGAAGAATCTGTGATGATCTAGTAACAATTTCCTTGAGTTCATTATCATTATAAAACTCCATAGGACACATTACTCCAAATCTATCTCTCAAAGGCGATGTTAAAAGTCCTACCCTTGTGGTTGCTCCAATTAAAGTAAACTTAGGTAAATCTAATCTTATAGATTTTGCAGCTGCACCTTTACCTATTATTATATCCAAAGCATAGTCCTCCATGGCAGGATATAATATTTCTTCTACGCTTCTGTTTAATCTATGTATTTCATCAATAAAAAGCACATCAAACTGTGAAAGTCCAGTAAGAATTGCGGCTAAATCTCCAGCACGCTCTATTGCAGGACCAGAGGTAATTTTCAAATTTCCACCCATTTCCTTGGCAATAATATTTGCCAAAGTAGTTTTACCAAGACCAGGAGGGCCGTATAATAGAACATGGTCCAAAGCCTCGTTTCTTCTTTTGGCAGCTTCAATAAATATTTCTAGTTTTTCCTTTACCTTGTCTTGTCCTATATATTCTTTTAATTTTTGCGGTCTTAAACTATACTCAACGTCATTATCTTCATTAAAATTAAGAGCTGAAACGATTCTTTCCTCCATAAAACTACACTCCTTAACTCATTAAAAACTTTAAACAAGTTTTAATAATATCTTCCAGTGCATCATTTACATCTGCATTTTTTATAGCTTTCTCTGCCTCTTTTTCAGAATAACCCAAAGAAAGAAGAGCAGCCAAAGCTTCAGCTAACTTTTTATCATTTTTGTTTTCATTTATGCTGCCATTAACAGCACTTATATTACTTACCAATTCATCATTACTCAATTTATCCTTCAGCTCTAGAATTATTCTCTGAGCTATCTTCTTCCCAATGCCAGGTGCTTTCACGATTGTCTTTTCGTCACCAGTCAAAATAGCATATTTTAAGTTATTAACATTGCAAATGGATAACAAAGAAAGAGAAGCCTTCGCTCCTACGCCATTTATTGTTATTAATAAATTAAACATATCCAATTCTTCCATTGTAAGAAATCCATATAAACCTATAAAATCTTCACGTACAATTTGTTGAAGAAATAATTTAACCTCTTCCCCGATTCCAGGCATTTTAGCCATAGTACTTCCAGAAGTAAATATCTTATAACCTATTCCGTTATTTTCTACAATTATATAGTCTTTATTTATGCCATTGTAGGTGCCCTTAATATATTCGTACAAAATTTATTACCATCCTTTCAACCGTACACTGCCTTATCTATGTTTTTTATTGAAAAGTAACTAGTAAAGCATAATGACTATATATAATTTATCATTTAATACAATTTAATTCAAGGATATGAAATAAAAGAGTATGTAATAAAAAAGGGCCTGAAGGTTACCTAACATTACCTCCAAAGCCCTTTGCATCATTTAATGTTTTATATACCAGTAATCCTTGTTTTAACGATTCCTTGCTATCATTATCTAAATCCTTAACCATTTTACTTGCATACTCCTTAGTGTCTTCTAAATGTTTATCTAACACTTGTTGTATTTTAATATAATTCCCATCATCACTTTTCAAAACATACAAGCCATTCTGATAGTCATTATTAATTAATTCTACTTTCTTAGCTCCAATCCAATTTACTAGATAATTTTGCTTTATATATTTATTGTTAAACTCTTTTACTGACATATTTTCAACATCTAATTCCTTAGCTGTAGTATTTGTAATTTTTTCAGTATGTTCAGCCTCTCCTTTATCCTCATTAAAAGTTATTTTTCTATTTTTAATACTGATTTCTACATCAGCCATAGTATTAGCACTATTTAATTTGCTTACTGGGCTTGACTTCTCTAAAAGAGCTGAATGTGTTTGGTAGTTTTCAAAATACATTCCCAAATAATATCCGGTAAAAAAACAAGTAAATAATAGAACTACAGATAATAATGCAATAACGGATTTCTTTAACATAACCATACCCCTCCTTTATAGGAGAGTATTGACAACATATTTATATAATATTCAAGTATAATTTATTTTATTTCTTTAATTGGCAGTCAGTGCACAATTTTCCTTCAGCGAGACAATAAGTTATCAAACAACTTTTTTCATACCAGACTATAAAAATATGCTAACTCACTTCTCAATTTAGGTTTATAAATAAAATTATTTCATTTAAAATTAACAATATGTTAAAAAATTTGGAGGATTTTAAATATATATGTAGAATTAGAATATCTTTAGGAGGAATAATTATTATGAAAACTTTACTTAAATTTAGAAAATTAGTTATTGTAATTCTGCTCATTATTATAATTGCGGTGCCTGCATCAGTATTAGGATACCAAAATTATAACTTTAACAAATTGTATAATACCGGAAGCGAACTATTAAAAAAAGAAAGTTTTGATGAAGCAATAAGTGCTTTCAATAATGCGCTTAAATATAAGCCTAATCAGAAAACATTGGTGGAAAGCAAAATAAAATTATCTAAGGATCTTAAAGATTCAAGGGTAGTATTTGAATCAGCAGTAAAACTAGAAAGCGGAAAGAAGTATTTAGACGCAATAGCTGCTTTTAAAAAAGTTAAACAATCAGATATAAAGAGATATAGTGATGCTCAAAACAAAATAAAAGAGTGCAATGACAACTATATTAAAGAAAACATTGACAATGCAAAGAATGAGGCATCTAATAAAAACTTTGAGAAGGCTATTACGTATTTGGATACAATCTTAAAGTTTGATACAGGCAATAAAATTGCTCAATCTCTTAAAGATGAATATAACAATGAAATCCAGCAGGCAGCTGCTGAAGCCAAAAAAGCGGAAGATGATAGAATTGCTGCTGAGAAAGAAAAGCTTGCTGCACAGAATACTGTAAAAGCTACTAGTAATACAACAAATGCTGCAAAAAATACCACTTCATCTTCAAGCAGCAGTACTACAACTGCTTCAGCTGGAGGTAATGAAGTTATATTTAATAATAATTTGAACATCCGTCTGACTGGGGGTGATCCAATTTTGGGACGAAGCATGACTCTAGGAATGAGTGGCGTTCACCCAGATTCTTTTGATATATATTTTCAGGTAATTCAAGGTGGGTTTAGCAGCGAGTTAGACTATGATATAACACTTTATCTAGTAGGTAGAACTGTTAAATACAGCGGTAAGACTGCACAACAGTTTGTTTATGTACCTTCAAATCCAAGTGAAGTGCCAAAGGGAGAAAATATAAAGATCGTTATTGATTTCAAGGTAAATGGAAAAACATATACTACCACTGGTTATAGGGTATTAAATAATACATATTAATTAGTATTTATATGCATATATATCTTTTATCAGCTTGAAGGGACCATTGGTTCCTTTTTTCTTTTGCTAATAAAAAAAACACCACCTCTTAAATGCAAAGTGCAAATCACAATACGCTTCGCAAATATGAGATGATGTTTTTCCTACTATATAAAACGCTAGATTAACCTTCCCATCCTTCTGGGAATTCTGCATTGTGATAAACATTTTGAACGTCATCATCATCATCTAATTGATCAAGCATTTTTTGGAATTTTGTTGCTGCTTCTGTGTCTATTGCAGTATATGTATCTGGAATAGCTTTAACTTCAGCTTCTAAGAATTCAAGACCATTAGCTTCTAGAGCTTCTCTTACAGAACCTAAATCTTCTGGAGCAGTAGTTACTACGTATACTTCATCTTCAGCTGAGAAATCTTCTGCACCCGCATCTAGAGCCATCATCATTAGCTCATCTTCATCCATTCCGTCCTTCTTCTCTATAACAAGTTCACCTTTTCTTTGGAACATAAATGAAACGCATCCTGATGAACCCATGTTACCGCCATTTTTTGAATATGCATATCTTACGTTTGCAGCACTTCTATTTTTATTATCTGTTAAAACCTCAACGATAACTGCTATACCTGATGGACCATAGCCTTCGTAAACTATTTCTTCATAGTTTACTCCTTCCATTTCACCTGCACCTTTTTTGATAGCTCTAGTAATAGTATCTTGGGGCATATTGTTTGCCTTTGCTTTTGCTATTACGTCTCTCAATTTAGCATTGGTATCTGGATTTGAACCTCCTTCTTTAGAAGCAACTGCAATTTCTTTTCCTAATTTAGTAAAAATCTTACCTCTCTTAGCATCAACTTTGCCTTTCTTTGCTTGAATATTATGCCACTTTGAATGTCCTGACATAAAAATCTCCTCCTAACGAACAATATATATTAATATATTTTATTTAAGTAGTCTATAACTAAGGTTCAACCCTTGGTATAATTTATTAAATCACTCAAGTATTATATCATATATGATATTTTTAATTCAATTGGAAGTTTAAATGAACAAATATTTTTATTGGCTGAAAAGTCTATCTCCCTGTTTAAAATAATACTGTTCATCACTAACACTAAATGAACAATTACCAGAAGTAATTTCTACAATTTCGTTTTTTATTCTATCAACCTTATCCATTTCGCAATATAAATTCATGGAAACTTTATCTGAGTAGTCAACTTTTTCTATATACCAATTATTCTGTTCACACACATACTGAACCTTGCCCATCAAGTCATAACTTAAAACTATATTCATAGAACAGCCCTTTACTTTTTCAACTATTCCAGCTTCCTTAATTCCTTGAGATGCTCCTTTTGAGTAAGCCCTTACCAGCCCTCCGGCTCCTAGTAAAATGCCGCCAAAATATCTAGTTACCACTACTACTGTGTCTGTGAGACCACTCTTTTTTATAACCTCCAATACAGGTATGCCGCCAGTTCCTTGAGGCTCTCCATCGTCACTATATCTTTGTATACCTTTATTCTCACCTATAACATAAGCATATACATTATGCCTGGCTTCTCTATGTAATGACTTTATTTTGTTAACAAATTCCTTAGCCTCTTCTTCAGTTTGTACCCTCTTAACATGACCTATAAATACAGATTTTCGTTCTTCAAATTCGCTGCTTGCTTCACCTTTAACTGTTAAATAACCCATTCTTATTTCCTTTCTGATTCCGTTTTACCATTACAAAATGCCTCTGCGGCTTCTTTTATATACTTTTTATCTGTCCTAGTAGATAATTCTTTAATCTTGTTATATGCTACTGTGCTCCCTATTCTGTCCAATGATTTGATAGCGTACAAAACCACTTGAGGATTGGTATCATCAAGTAATCTTAGTAAAATAGTTTCAAACTTAATAACTCCAATCTTCCCCATAGCTGATGCAGCCATTCTTCTCACATTAACATGATTATGTACAGAAGCTTTAGTTAATATATCAAAACAATCAGTATATTTCATTTCACCGAGTATCCATACTGCAGTCTCTTTTTCCTTACCACTCATGTCCACATAATTATTTTTTATATAGGTAACTAATTCATCCTTTGTGTCTTTCGTCATCGAATTTAAGAAATCAATTTTATCCTGTTTTCCAGCCTTTGCAATTTTCCTAAATAATTCTTCAGAATTATTGCTTTCTGCTAGAAATCTATATTTTATCTTTCCATCGATAATATGTCGCTGAACTTCTGATTTATCTTTATTTCTAATCTTACTGATTACATCGATTGTTTTTCCCTCTAAAAAGAGAAAATAGCTTATCTCTTCTTCAGAATATTCTTCTATTCTGTTCCAGTCTATTTTAACGAATCCTTTTTCCAAGTTACCCACCTCATAAACCGCAGTGTTAATTACTTCTTAATAATATATTGTTTATGACTTCTATTCCATTTTTTATTTTATCGTTTCCGATTTGAGAAAAACCCAATCTAAAATATTTCATGCCGTTTTCAACATTCTTGTGAAACATAACTCCAGGAGTTATGATAACTTTATTTTTTCTACATTCATAAAATAACTTAATACAATTTATGGATACTTCATCAGCTATCTTTATATAAAAATTCAATCCTCCTCCAGGGTTCTTGTATAACACCTTGCTACCTATAATCTCCTGAATACATTTGTCCATAAAAGCATTTCTTTCTGAATAAATTTGGGTTAGTTCCTTAATATGATTTTTCCAATAACCTTCGTGTATATATATATCCAAAGCTCTTTGCATAAGACTTGAAGTTGATATATCTGTGTTTACTTTAGAATTCTGAATCTGTTCACTTATTTCTTTTGGACTTATTAGATAACCTAATCTTATACCTGGCAAAAAGATTTTCGAAAAACTTTTTATATAAATTACTCTATCATTTTTATCTAAACTCTTAAAACTTTCATATTTAATTTGAGGATTATATATAAGCTCAGATAAATAATCGTCTTCAATAATATAAAAATCGTATTCTTCGGCTAGTTCTAGTATTCTTAGTTTTTTCTCTAAACTATAGGAGACACCTGTTGGATTCTGAAAATAACTCATTAGATAAAAACATTTTATGTAGTTCTTTTTCAAAATTTTCTCTAGTTCTTCTATATTTATGCCGTCATCCTCCATGGATACTTCAAATACATTTACCCTTCTCCAGTTAAATACGGAAAGTGCCCCTCCATAGGTTGGTTTTTCTACAACTACATTATCATTAACATTCAATATGGCTTTTGAAACTATATCAATGCCCTGTTGAGCTCCAGAAACAACCAAAATATCATCCTTATTTAAACGTCCCTGCCAAAAGTACTGGCTTATACTTTTCCTAAGACCTTCGTAACCTGAAGATTCCTGGTAAATCAAAGCCTCAGCGCCGTCTCTATCCAATACCTGATTTAATATTATCTTAAAGGTTTCAATGGGAAAAAAGTCACCACAGGCCGTTTCACCTGTAAAATCAATAAAATTGTTTAATGCTGAGCTATTATTGATTCTTTTAAAGGTCTCAGCATAATCTCTTTTAAATTTTTTGTGAATATCCTTTCTTTTGGCATAGGTACCACTGCCCATTTTTTGAGTTGCATAGCCCTCAGTTTGGAGTTTTTTATAAGCATTTACAATAGTAACATTATTGACATTTAAAGCATTGGCTAGACTTCTAATGGGTGGTAATTTTTCGCCATCCTTAATATTTCCTTCATCTATTAATTTTTTTATATGTTTAGCTACTTGTATATACTTTGGCACTTCCTCAACAAAGTTCAAAAAGTATTTATCCATTCTTTATATCACCTCAGTTCTTTAGTTAATAATAAACAAATAGTAAGCTATACCAAAGCATAACTTACTATCCTTTTAAATATAATAAACATTTTCTTTCACCAAAGTTACTCCATCTTCCAACTTATAATCTCTAAAATCTTTTTTAACTACATTCTTTTCCCAAAGCTTACTTAATATATCTTCAAAAGCAATATCAAAATCCTCAAACAACTTATCCTTTTTAATTTCCTCTGCACTTAAGAATGTGTCTTTTTCTCTCATGTAATTTAGTAGTATTAGAGAATTGTTTTTAATACTTGTATTTATACCATCTTCTAAATAAGCTATAGTATTTTCTACAGCTTTAACTATATCCGCTTTATTAAATAACAGCTGATCTACGCAATCTTTAAAACTATCACTTAAATTCATTGCCATAGTCATGGCATCTTTGCTTATCATATAGCCAGAAGAATTTACATAAAGCTTTGCATAGTCCTCCAAGCATTTTATGGCAGCACTATATGCAGTATAAATACTTTCATTATATAAATATTTCTTACATATACCTACATTCCTTAATACATTGCCTATATACACCATATTCCATCTTTCTCTATCAACATCAGGGTAATATCTACCATTATTATATCTCATTGTTATATCCATATCTTTTGAAAAAACCAACTTAGAAGACGCAAAAATCCTATGAATAAATCCACCTCTTAAATCCTTTTCGTGAAGCCCCAAAAACTTTTCTTTAGACATTAATTTAATATGGACATTAACCTCATTCTCTTTTGTATAGATATTTCGTATACCGCTTATTTCCCCATCCACGATAACGAAAAAATCTATATCAGATTCCTCCCATAAATCACCCGAAACCATACTCCCAAATACCATAACAGACAATACCGTTTTATTAGCTTTTAGCTTTTCAGTAATCGAGTTAAAAGCTTTCTGATATTGTAGAATAGTCTTAGTCATCTTTTTACCCCCTAATTACTTATCTTACCTTTTTAAACATAATTATAATATAAAATCAGAGTTATTTAAACAAAAATAGACTAAATACATTAGTCTATTTATCAATTAATTACATACTGTCGACACTTATTGTAGGCTTCTTCGTCTAAATGAGCTATGATATGAGTTCCATTTTCTTCATAGCTCTCCTCATCAATATTAGCTTTTCTATGAATATATGCTGTCACAGATTGATCGCTATATGGAATTAAAAGTTCTGTTTTTCTGGTACTGCTTGGTACAAATTCACAAATCTTATTAAGCAGCACATCAAGATTTATATTCTGTTTAGCTGAAATTCTAAGCAAAGAGTACTCTCCTACATTTCCCTCTATTTCTTTTACTCTATCCTCTGGAGCCTTATCTACCTTATTTAGCAGTATAATTATAGGCTTATCTATAGCTCCAAGCTGTGTAAGTACATTGTTAACTGCATTAATCTGTTCCATAGCATAATCTGATGAACAATCTACTACATGAAGAAGTAAATCAGAATAAATAACCTCTTCTAAGGTTGATTTAAATGCTTCTACTAAATCATGAGGAAGTTTCCTTACAAAACCCACTGTATCAGTCAGCGCTGCAACTCTTTTATCAGGCAGTTCAATAGCTCTTGTAGTTACATCTAAGGTTGCAAACAGCATATCAGCTTCAAAAATCTTTTCCTTATTTACTACATCTTCTGGAGCAGCAATTTCGCATAATTTATTTCTTAAAGTTGATTTTCCAGCGTTAGTATAGCCAACCAATGAAATTTTCGGTATATTGCCCTTTCTTCTTTTCTCTCTTTGAACCTCTCTAGTTGTTCTAACCTTCTCTAATTCCTTGCTTAAATCATAAACTCTTTCTCTAATATGGCGTCTATCCACCTCTAACTTCTTCTCACCTGGTCCTCTGGTCCCAATACCTCCACCTGTCCTTGAAAGTACAGCTCCTAACCCTGTAAGCCTTGTCATTCTGTATTTTAACTGAGCAAGCTCTACCTGTATTTTAGCTTCTTTGCTTCTTGCCCTTCTAGCGAATATATCCAAAATTAAAGTTGTTCTATCTACTACTTTTACACCTAAAATCTCTTCTAAATTTCTAACCTGAGAACCCTTAAGTTCATCATCAAAAATAACTAAATTCGCGTTGCAAGCCTGCCTAATTAAAGTTACTTCTTCTACCTTTCCAGAACCTATATAAGTAGCAGTATCCACCTTTGTTTTGTTTTGAAATACAACAGCTAGGGGTTCTATCTCACAAGCTTTTGCCAGCTCCGCTAATTCTTCTAAGCTTTCCTCACTGTCAATTCCCACTAATATTGCTCTTTCACTATAATCCTCAACAATTTCTCCAACCTTGATAAGGCTTTCAATATACTGAATTTTATCTAAAATATCATAATTTATTGCTTCTTCTAATGATAATCCTTTTTTCTCTTCACTCTTCAAAGTATCATTTTCAACCATACAAAAACCAAGAGAAACAGTATTCGCTTTACCATCCTTGACTCCTATGGCTACAATAGTATCTAATTTCATTTTTGTAAGTGCTGATAAATCAATTAGTGAAAGATTAGAGTTACCACTAGGATGAGTGTGTATTATTCTTATGCCTGATAATTTCTTTTCTGCTATATCTATAATAGGCATTTCTACTGTGCTGCTGTCACCAACTGCAATACTTATCACATTGCCTTTCCTATCAATAGCTACACTAACTTCTCTGTTAATGAAGGCCGAAACATTACAAATTACATTTGAAATTTCCTCAGTAAAGGCTTGAGTTCTTGGTACTTTAATTGAATACAAAGCCTCTAGCGAATTTAATGCACTATTTTTTATTCCATCGATATTTCCTAATATCATATTATCAACCCCAATGTTGTTTATTACTCTACCTATTTATACTTGACAATTTCTATATAATTTTATACCATAAAAATATTATTGTAAATATCTATAGGTTGGAGGATTTCCATGGACATCGAAAACAAAAAAATAAACGTTGTTATATCTGAAGAACAAATACGCACCAGAATAATTGAATTAGGCAGCAACTTGTCAAAGGAATATGGAGATAAGAAGCTATATGTTTTATCCTTGCTAAGAGGTAGTTTCATATTTACAGCTGATCTAGTAAGGCATATTACAGTTCCAACTAAGATTGGTTTTATGACTACATCCAGCTATGGCGATGCGGAAGAATCTTCTGGCAAAGTAAAGGTTGTAAATGATATCCCTGATAACATAGAAGGCTATGACGTTCTTGTAGTAGACGATATTGTAGACAGCGGAATCACCATGAATTTCGTAATGGATCACGTGAAATCACTAGGTGCAAAAAGTGTTAAATCATGTGTTCTTTTAGATAAACCTGAAAGAAGAGTTGTAGATATCACTCCTGATTTCTGCTGCTTTGAAATTCCTGATGTTTTTGTTGTAGGGTATGGTCTTAATTATGGAGATTATTACAGAAACGTTCCTTACGTTTTCAATTGGTCTGAATAATAAACTCTTATAATACCAGTTCTCTTATTTTTGAGAACTGGTATTTTCATTTGGAACTTTAAACGCAGCACTATTTAAATCCATCTGTATTGATGTATTAGGTATCTTTCCCACAATTATTGTTTCTGCTATTGGAATCTCATTTTTTACTTCTATATTATTACTATCCATTGGAAGCATTATTCTTAGCCTTGTTTTTACCTGCACGTAAATTCTGTGTCGTGTTTGATTAATGCCAGCACTTTCAAATTGAGAAATGTATTGAGTTTCTACGCTGCCTAAAGGCTGAGCCTTAACCTTAATGTTAGGTCCTATATATGCTAATATATTATTCTTAAATATATACCCTGATTGAAGCTCTACTCCAAGGTACCCTACCTGACTTATATCTCTTTGAGAATTGATTGATACGTCACAGGCTATTTTATTTAATTTTAATGTATCCGCTGAAAGCATTACTATATTTCCATCCATATCTTTTTCAATTTTTATTATATCATTATAATTAAATTGCTTACCATACTCATTTAATACCTCTCTGTTTATTATTTCTGTAACTTTTGCTCTAATCTCAGCATCGGCCACAGCTAACACCGTTGGAGTTACAATTTTACTAAATTCATATGTAAACATCAAGAAAGCGGTAAGAATTATAGATAGTATAAGTAATAACTTGATTCTGGTGACCATCTTAATTTTAATCTCCCCCTTTGGATATTTGTTAAATTTATCCAATCGCTCTATCTGTTTATTAATTTATATGTTATAATACAGAATAGATGTATTTTATTTTGCTTATACACAATATGTTAAAAAACTATTGTTACAAATTCTTAATTTTTTAGCATTTTTGTTTGTGCTATAATTATTAGACATACTAGTATTAAGGAGGACATTCTATGGTATCAAACCAACAAAAAAAACCTAAGAAAAAAAAGAGACCTATTTTAAGAGCGATAAAAATAATTTTTTTGACAATATTAGCCCTAGGAGTATTATCATCTGTAGCTGCTAGTGGTGTGGTTCTTGCAATGATAAAAACCGCTCCAGCTCTAGATGTTGATGAGGTGGTTCAGCTAGATCAACCTTCAGTTTTGTATGATGACAGCGGACAAAAAATGGATACGGTTGTTACAAAACAAACCAGAGTGGTAGTTCATATGGATCAAATTCCAACAAATATGGCTAATGCTTTTGTAAGCATAGAAGATGAAAGATTCAGGCAGCATAAGGGTCTTGATGTTAAAAGAGTTTTAGGTGTTCTCGTTTTGGACTTAAAAAACAAGATACATAAACAGGGCGATGTTCAAGGTGCATCAACCATCACTCAGCAACTTATTAAAAATAGAATGTTTTTAGCAGATTCTCTTGAAAATAGATTATCAGTTAAAAGAAAAGTTCAAGAAATGTATCTATCTGTTGAACTTGAAAAAGTATTAACTAAGGATCAAATTTTAGAAGCCTATATGAATACAATATTCTTAGGTGGTCAGGCCAACGGTGTTGAAGCTGCAGCTAATCAATATTTTAACAAAAGTGCAAAGGATCTTAATTTAGTTCAATGCGCATTTATCGCTGGTTTAGCACAAAGTCCGTCAAAATATTCACCACTTTCCTCAACCACAGCTTCAAAAAATCATTCTATTTATCTAAATAGAACAAAAACAGTTCTTTATAAAATGCATGAAAACAATTATATAAGCGATAAGGACTATGAAGATGCTATCACTGATATGGATAACAAGCTTCAATTTAATTTCAATATGAAAACTAACAGTGGTTATGCATATCAATGGTTTTCAATACCTGCTATGGAACAGGTTAAGCAGGATTTAGAGGCACAATATCATTATACTGACGACCAAATTGACTCCCTTTTCTCAAATGGTGGACTTAAAGTATACACCACAATGAACAGGGATCTTCAAGAGAAAGCACAAGACATATTGACAAACAACTATATTTTAAAGGGCGCTACCTCCAAGGACAAAAATGGCATAATGCAGCCTCAAGCATCAGCTGTACTTATGGATTATCATACTGGTCAGGTTAAAGTAATTATTGGTGGAAGAGGTACTCAACCACCAGGATCCTTGAATAGAGCTGCATCAAACAATTTCTTAAGAGCAACAGGTTCAAGTATAAAACCAATATCAGTATATACTCCTTCTATTGATACAAAAGCAGCCGCAGAAGGTACAATTATAGATGATAGTCCTTTACCAAATGAAATTGCAAGTAAATATGTAGATGATAAAGGTGATCCATACCAACCTATGGATGATGATTATTATAGAGGTCCTATTACAGTGAAAGAAGCTATTACTCATTCTGTCAATGTAGTAGCTGTTAAACTAGAAGATAAAATAGGAGTAACTACAGGTGCCTCCTATGCAGAAAAGTTTGGATTATTATTGGACAATGAGGATAAGCGTTCAACAAGTATTGCGGCTATGGCTCTTGGTCAGCTTCATAAAGGAGAAAATCCTTTAATTATGGCTGCTGCTTACGGGGTTTTTGGAAACAGCGGACAATATAATTCACCAAAATTATATACCAAAGTTGTAGATAGTAGAGGAGTTACCATACTTGAGAATACTTTAAATCCTAAAAGGGTAATTTCTCCTCAGACAGCATATATTATGTACGATTTATTAAAGGGACCAGTAAGTTCTGCTGGTACTGGACCAGCCGCAAATTTTGGTGATATGCCGGTAGCTGGTAAAACTGGTACTGCAACTGATGCCAAAGACTTATGGTTCTGCGGACTTACGCCTTATTATTCTGGCGCTGTTTGGATCGGTAGAGATGATCATAAAGCCTTTGCAGATAGTTATAAATTAAATAGTAATAGTGCAGCTGAAATTTGGGCAAGGCTTATGGAATATGCTAATACTGGACACCAAACAAAGGATATTCAAGCACCTACAGGTTTAGAGGCTATTGGTAATGATTATTACCTGCCAGGTACTGAAGTAACAAGTGCACCTGAGTATAATACTATTGGGGCAGATAATAATAATCCATCAGTAAAAAATATTCCTATTATACCAAGCCCTACACCAAACAGCAGTGCTAATTCCGTTACTAATAACCAATCTTCAGGAACAACAAACAATACTTCAAGTACTAATAACAATAATAATACCAACCTAAACAACAATGGTGGTAATAATACTCAAAATAATACTGGTAGTAATACTAACACCAGTAATAATAATACATCAAGTGGTAGTAACACCACTAATAACTCTACTAACACAACTGGTACTACTTCAAAAAATTATTAAAATATATTTAAGCATATAAAGAAGACTCATTATTCATTATGAGTCTTTTTTATACTATTATTTTGTTTTAGGATTAAATAAAACTGCCATAATATAGCCAAATACAATGGCACCCGTTATCCCTCCAGCTGTGCCCTTAATCCCACCAGTGAATGCTCCTAATATACCTTTCTCATTAACCTCTTTAATTGTAGCTTTTGCTAATGAATAGCCAAATCCGGGTAAAGGTACAGTAGCTCCTGCACTACCAAACTTAACTAATGTATCATAAATGTTTAATGCTCCTAAAATAACCCCCAAACTTACAAAACTCACCAGGATGTGCGCGGGTGTCAGCTTTGTTGTATCCATCAATATTTGTGCAATTATACAGATACTTCCCCCAATAATAAATGCCCTAATATAATCTCCCATTATTATTCCTCCTTGGTTATATAGTATAAACTTAAAACTCAACTGATACCGCATGAGCTATTCCCGGTATTGTTTCACCCTGTTGAGAGGAAGTCGTACTCAATAATGCACCTGTTGAAACTAATAACACTCTTTTAAATTTGCCTTCTAGCATGTTTTTATATATATATCCACAATCAACAACCGCTGAACAACCACATCCACTTCCACCAGACTGCGTTCCTTGTCTTTCGTTATCAAAAATCTCTTCGCCGCAATCTATATATATATCATCTACATTGTATCCATATTCTTTTAATAGTTCGGAGGTAATTTCTCTCCCCACTTTCCCTAAGTCTCCCGTTGCTATCAAATCATAGTCACATGGACCTTTTCCTGTGTCCATAAAATGTTGTTTAATAGTATCTACCGCTGCTGGAGCCATAGCCGCTCCCATATTATTAGCATCTGCAATTCCATAGTCCTTTACTTTACCAATTGTTACATGTGTTACACCCGGAAAATCCCCCCCTTTAGCCAGTACCATAGATCCTGCCCCGGTTACGGTCCACTGAGCAGTTGGTGCTCTTTGGCTGCCATATTCTAAAGGAAATCTAAATTGTCTTTCAGCAGCTGAGAAATGTGATGAAGTAGCAGCTACAACATAATTTGCAAAGCCGCCATCCATTATCATAGAAGCTACACTTAATGACTCAGTCATGGTGGAGCAAGCCCCGTATAATCCAACAAATGGTATATTCATATCCCTAGCTGCGAAACTAGAAGAAGTAATTTGATTAAGTAAATCACCTGCAAATATAAAATTTATGTCACTTTCGGCTAACTTTGCTTTTTTTATACTATCTACAACCGCAGTATATAACATGCTGCTTTCTGCCTTTTCAAAACTCTCTTTTCCGTTCAGGTCATCCTGCAGTACAATATCAAAATAATCTTTTAGGGGTCCTTCTCCCTCTTTAGGACCAACAATAGATGTTGTAGATATAATCTTAGGTTTACTCTCTATGGTAACTGTTTGAGTTCCAACCCGTTTTCCCATAAACTCACCTACTTTATAAAATAATATATTATTCCTACTATCACCGACGACCCAATACCATATACTAAAACGGGTCCTGCAATAGTAAACATCTTTGCACTTACTCCCAGAACAAACCCTTCTTTTTTGAATTCTATTGCTGGAGATACTACTGCATTAGCAAAACCTGTAATTGGTACTAATGTACCTGCTCCGGCAAAACTAGCAATCTTATCATATATACCCACTCCAGTTAACAATGCTCCTATGAATACCATTATAATAGCCACACATGCACCTACATCATCTTTAGGAAGTCCAAGACTTCTGAAGCTATTACTAAAAAATTGTCCAACATCACAAATTAATCCACCAACCCAAAAAGCATTTATGCAATTCTTAACTATGTTTGGCTTTGGTTTGGACTTATTTGATAAGACCTGAAATTTATTCTTAATTCTTTCTTCTTTCTCAGGCATATTATCTACACTTCCTTATAATATTTTTCAAGCTTATTATTTACATCTTATAAATTTTTAAACATGATAAAAAATTTCTGCAGCACGTTAACTACCTTCTCTTTAAGAAAACAGAATAATTTATAATTCCAAACAAAAATAAAAGGTAGTATGTACTATGCCATACTACCTTCTAACTCTATCCGTCCAGGCTTTTTTTCATTGCTTTTAAAACCTTTTTTTCAATTCTTGACACTTGCACTTGGCTTATACCCAACATTTTAGCTACTTGGATTTGTGTTTTATCTCTAAAATATCGGAGCATTATTACTTGTCTGGACTTTGTATCTAATTTATTCAATGCTTCCTTTAATGTCAATTTATCAGCCACCTCTTCGTCCTCTTCACCAGCTTCACTTAATTTATCTATAAGTAATACTGGTGAACCATCATCTTGATGAATAACATCATAAAGATATTGAAGAACATTTGCTGATTCTGTGGCAAAAATAATTTCATCTTTATTTACCCCTGAGTAGTTTGCCAATTCTTCAATTGTAGGTTCTCTATTTAATTCTTTAGTTAATTTTTCTCTGTCATAGTGAAGTTTTCTAGCCGTGTTTTTAACACTTCTGCTTACTTTGATTATGCCATCATCTCTTAAAAACCTCTTAATCTCTCCTATTATCATAGGTACAGCATATGTAGAAAACTTTACATTATATTTGGGGTCAAAATTGTTAACTGCCTTAACTAATCCCATGGAACCTATTTGAAAAATATCATCATACTCGTAACCTCTATTTAAAAACTTTTTGCTGATGGCAGAAACTAGTGGTAAGTTTACTTCGATTAGTTTATTTAATGCTTTTTTATCACCAAGTTTAGCCTGTTCAATTAGTTTTAAATTATCATCATAATTATATGTTTCTTTCTTAACTGCTTCTTCATTCATAATTTTACGCAGCAAGTAACCTGCTTACCTCCCCTCTAATATTCCCATTTCATTACCATAGTTAAATATCAAATAAATTAATCTATAGATTTAAATATCTTTTTCATAGTTACTTTTGTTCCTTTTCCCTTCTCAGATTCTACTGCTACTTTATCCATAAATGATTCCATTACTGTGAATCCCATACCAGAACGTTCTAAATCCGGTCTGGATGTATATAAAGGTTCCATAGCCAGCTTAATATCTTCTATTCCCTCGCCCTTATCTTGTACAGAAACTGAAAGTTCGTTTCCACAAATCTCCGCTTCTATTACTATAATTCCGTCAGCTTCACTGTTATAACCGTGAATTATAGAATTTGTTACAGCTTCAGATACAGCTGTTTTAACATCAGTTAACTCCTCTATTGTTGGATCTAATTGTGAAGCAAAAGCTGCTATTGCAACTCTAGCAAAAGCCTCATTTTCAGATTTACTTATAAATTCTACTTTAATTCTATTATCCAGCATTTTAATCCCCCCTGTTAAATGCATTTTAACGCAGTTTCTAAATCATCATAAATATTTATAATTTTAAACATACCAGAAAGTTCAAACACTCTCCTTACAGACTTGTTAACTCTTATTATACATATTGTACCTTTTCTTGTAAGTAATTTTTTATATCTTCCTATGACCACCCCAATACCAGAGCTATCCATAAACGATACATTTGAGAAATCCATTATTAGCTTATTAATATTGTCTCTTTCTAATCTATCATCAATCTTACTCCTAACTTCTTCAGAACTGTGATGATCCAATTCTCCCATTATACTTACAATTAATTTATCTTCTAGCTTATTAAAACTAATATACATGTTCATCCCCCCAAAAGCTTAATAAATACTTACGTATTATAAGGAACATATATATATTCTATTTTTTTACTTAGATTCCTTCTTTTGTTATAATGATATTCAATCAATATTTTATTATTGCCATAATCCTATATAATTATACAAAGAAATTATATTTAGCTTATTTGCTTGCGCCAAAATATGCTACTTGATATAATATTATTTGCCATTGGAATAAAAACGTAAATTTTTCTTTTACATTCAAAATGGCTATACAGATTTATAAAGTTATTTTTAAACAAATATTTTAAATATCAAAATAATACATAATAAAAGTGAGGTAATACATATGGAAATGTGGTTAAAGGAAGCGCAGATCAGTAATGCAGCTATGACTTACAAAGTAAAAGAAACACTAGTAAAAAGAAAGACAGAATTTCAAGATTTAGCAATTCTTGATACCCACGCTTTTGGAAGAATGCTAGTATTAGACGGAATTGTTCAAACCACTATTAAAGATGAATTTGTTTATCATGAAATGATTAGTCATATTCCTCTTTTTACTCATCCAAACCCTAAGAAAGTATTAGTTGTTGGCGGTGGTGATGGTGGTGCTATTAGAGAAATATTAAAACATCCTTCCGTAGAAAAAGCTGTACTATGCGAAATAGACAGAGCTGTAATTGAAGAATGTAAAAAGTTCCTACCAGAAATAAGCTGTGCTCTTGACGATCCTAGATGCGAGGTTTTTGTAGGTGATGGTATACAATATGTTCACCAACACAAAAATGAATTTGATGTAATAATTGTAGATTCTACTGATCCTTTTGGTGCTGCAGAAGGATTATTTGGAGGAAGCTTCTACAAAGAGATAGCTGAGTGCTTAACAGAAGATGGAATTTTTGTTGCTCAAACAGAAACTCCTTTTTATCTTCCTGATGTAGTTAAAAGAGTATACAATGATGCCAAAGCAGTATTCCCTATTACCAAACTGTTTATGGCTGCAATTCCAACATACCCAGGCGGCTACTGGAGCTTTACTATAGGTTCCAAAAAATATGATCCAGAAAATGCTGATTTAAATGCCCCTTTAGATTTCAATACAAAATACTATACTAAGAAGCTTCATACTGCTTGTTTTGCACTTCCAAAATATGTTGAAGATCTTATAAAATAGTCAAATCAATTAAGCATGTAGAATTAGTTCATCTAATACTACATGCTTATTATTAGTTTATATTATTTTCAATTATTTCGATTTCTTTATCATTTAATTCAAATAGATTATATAATACCCCTTGATTGTTATGATTATAGTCAATCATAGTTGGGATACACAACTTCATAAGATTATTGGGATAATATTCATATAAATCCTCTCCCAATTTTTTTGCAAATGTTTTAAAGTAAAACTCATATAAATTACTGTTTAAGATATATAGCAAATAATCATATGTAAAAGGTACATTTTCCTTTAGCCTTAGTGCATACACATCTGCACTAAAAAAGCTTCCCTTGTCAAGCGCAAATCTGTTATTCTTCGATTTATACGGAAAAACAATTTTCTCATTCTCAAAAATCTCAGGCACTCGTCCCCATTGAAGTTCGTACCATTTTCTTACCCCTCTTCGGCATTCTCTCCTATTTATGAGTTTGTCATGATATTGACCTATATAATGCAATGAATTAGGGTACTTGTCTTCATTTTCTATGTAATCTGAGTATATTAAGTATTGATCAGATTTTTCAATATACTTCTTTCCAATATGACTGCTCTTTATCCAAGGCTTAACAATACTCATCTCAATTTCTTTTTCTATCAATTCATCTTTATTCATAATAAATGCTTTATCACAGCCCGTAATAATACCTTGATAACTATTACACACATTTGCTAATGTAGTAAAGCTATGGTTTTCAATCTTATTAATTATATTTCTTTCATCCTCATCTCTTAATATCCACCCTTTATTATTTAAATCACCTTTACAAACATAAAAGTTTTTATAATTGTTACCTTTATTCAAGAATAATGATTGATAAAATTCCTTCTTATTTTTACCTTTATTTATATTTGGTTTTAAAACCTGAATCTTTTCGGAATTACTATTTTCATTATTGATAAATATAATTAATGGATCTACTCCTACTCCTTTAAATGGACGAATACCATAAAAGTCAACTATTGTGTTTATAGAACATAGTTCCTTTAAAATAATTCTTAGCTGCTCCCCGCTTGGTGACTCTAAAAAATATCTTGAGGTTATAAATGTAAGTTTACCGCCTTTATTTAGATTAAATAAGGACTTTTGAAAAAAACAATATGATATATCCCCTTTATCTCTATATATCTCCTTATATATAGCTTTTAATTGAGCGGAATAGACCTTATCAACAGACTTATGACCCACGTAAGGGGGATTACTAATAAAAATATCATATTTACATTGTAATTCCTCCAAAAGAAAATCATTTAGCTTGAAATTATCTATATTAATAAAGCCACCTAGTTGATACAAATCAATAATCAATACTTTAATTGCTACATCATCAATATCATATCCATACAAATTATTTAAAATAATATGTTCTGCAATATTCTCGGGAGTTAGATTTAAATTATTTTTTCTATTTATCAATTCAATATTTTTAATATAGATTTCTTTCAAATAATTATAACATGGAATAATTAAATTTCCTGCACCGCACGCCGGATCTACTATTTTAATAAATGGATTATTAATTATATCTTTATCTGTTATTGTTTTTTTTACTATAAATTCTGCTATTTCTAAAGGGGTATACACAACCCCATTTTGTTTATTATCATCAGTACAACTAAAATAATATTTTGATAAAGATTCTAGGTGGTTGATATTAAATTTTTTCTTACAATTTTGAATTGCCGTGATTTTATAAATCTGATCAATAGGTTCATTAATCAACTGATAAATGTTATTTACATACTGTATAAATTTATCCTTCATATATTTTCTCCAGTCACTACAGCTTAGAAGTTTAATAATATTTCTATATATTTTCGTAAACTATTTTCATTATACTATTCTTTATTTCATTTCCTTGATTTTTTATACGAACACATTCTTCCCTTACTTGTTCTTTGTAGCTTTCATCCTTTATATATGCTAAATTAACATATACATTTAAAATGGCACTTTCAATAGCTGCTTGAAGAAGCAATGCCGCAACTCCAGCATCAGAAATAACATTCTTATTTCCTAACTTACAGGCTTTATCAATGATAGAGTATGAATCTAGGCACTTTCGGGCTAGCTCAAGAGGTGTGCCTAATGCATTTCGATAACCTTCTTGCAGCTTATCTTGTCTATCGGCTTTTTCTTGATCAGTAGTCTTTGGTAATTTAAATAGAGACATAAGCTCTAAAAATGCTTTTGCATCCTTATCCATATAATTCAGAAATTCATCTGTAGACTCTAACGATGATTCTAATGCCTTATCTACTTCTTGTTTAGTATGTTCATCATATGCATTATAACATTTCTTTCCCACTGTTAAATTAAAAACCATTGAACTAAGTGCACTGGATAGTGCTGCTGTCATTGCTGCTGCACCACCGCCTCCAGGAGCTGGAGCTTCTGATGATAAATCCTTTATAAACTCTTCTATATTCATGTCTTTTAACATTTTAAAAATCCTCCATTCAAAAACTGATACTTTGAAACCACTATTAATTTTATCATCTAAATTGAAGTTTTTCATCTAAAATTGTTATTTATTCTAAAATTATCGAATAAGTGTTTAATTTGCAGCTTTACCAATAAAGCCGTAGGAATCATTCCCACGGCTTACAGCTTAACTCATAACTTTATGTTTAGCATCTGAATATGATTTGCTCCATTCATTTAAAAATACATAATCTTTTATATTTTTTTCAGGATTATGTGCTTTAACTTCCGCTGGTTCACCAATTGGTGTCATAGCTATTACTCGAAAATTACTTGGGATGCCCAAAATATTTCTAATTTTATCTTCATCTATTGATGCAATCCAACAGGTTCCATAGCCTTCTTCAGTAGCAGCTAAAATAAAATGTTCCATAGCTATGGCACTATCCACCATATAATATTCTCTATCAGCTATATCTCCTGATGCATTTGGATCTGCTGTAATTATTGCAACTATTGGAGCTTGTTTTATTGCATCTCCAGCTTCATTTGTCTGATTTATTACCGTATTACCTAGAGCTTCTTTCTTTTTTGCGTCATCAACTATGATAAATTTATATGATGTTTGATTTTTCCATGATGGTGACATCATTGCTGCAGTAATCATACGATTTAATTTATCTTCCGATATTTGAGTACTTTTAAATCTCTTAATACTTGTTCTTCCTTTTATCACGTCATAAAATTGCATACAATCACACTCCTTGGATAATAATACAGTTAAATTTCTATATCGCTAAATTTGATTTAAATAATTCCTAAATCTAATTTTTATTATGTGTAATTGTATGAACAATATACTATTAGGAAGCATCTGCAATTAAATAAAAATACATTAAAGACTATTTATGTGTTCATGTAAATTTGCTACTATTTTATTCCAATCGAATTTTTCTTTGCAAATATCATATGTTTTTTGTGAAATGCTCTCTAAATTGCTATTAAAAATAGCTTTTTCCAAAGCCTTACTTAGGCCTTCTGTATCTTTAGTAGCAACTAATTCACCATTTTCTCCCTGAACAATTTCCTTTGCTATTCCTACATCTGTAGAAACAACTACATCCCCGAAAGCAGCTGCCTCAATAAATGCAATTCCGAAGCTTTCAAATTCGGAGGTTAAGCTAAAAATCTTTGCTTTTCTATACTCATCATATAAGGTTTTTCTATCTGTGATTTCTCCCTTAAATATAACTATATCTTTTAAATGGGGATATCTTTGATAATAGTCTTCAATATACAGATTAAATCCTTCTTCAATGGCTCCTACTAAATGAAGTTTCCACCCCGATTTATCAATATTGGTGATTTTTGCGAAGGCTTCTAATAGCATCGGAACATTTTTTTCCTCAGCCCCTATTCTAGCCACCGACAAAATTATGTTCTCTTTTTCAGAAAAATCATAAGTTAGTCCAAGACTATTAATATAATCATAATCTATTCCATTAGGAATATTGATAAACTTATGTTCCTGCTGTTTTAATAATTTTTTCAGCTTATGATATAGTTCTTCTTGTTCTACACTAATCAGGTCTATCTTATTAAGAAATAAGTTCAGTATCTTAAGCTCTACTGCACCTAGCTGCATTATTCTTTCAACAAGCTTGTGACTGCAATCAAGCTTTAGATATATCTTTCCTTTTGGATTATAAAATTTATATGTATTAGCATAAGCCACTGAGCTTAGTGTGCAATGAAATATTTGAAGAACATCTATATCTTTAGCGTTTTTCCTTAAATATGACACTCCATCCAAACTCAGACTTTTAAATTTTCTATTAATAAAATCAATCTTTAAACCTTTCACTTCATTTTCTAAATAAGGATACTCTCCGTAACTATATGTTGCTACTTTAGAATCGTATCCATAAAGCTTATAAAGCTTGTATGGAATCATACCCATATCTTTTATTAAATTTACATTAGCTGTTTTAAGATATTCCATACAATATCTCATATTTTTCACCTACCTTACTTCTCCCGTTTTAAAATAAAACCTCTAATTTCACTAATTGTAATTATTTTAAGTAAGATTATTAAGCTAAAATAAGCTATAACTGCTGCAAATATATTTATTACCATGTTAATCTTTAAATATTTAATAAGTACAATCACCGCTGCCATTATAATTGTTGGTCCAATAGGCTTAATAACACTGCTAAGTATGTTTGTCCTAATAACTTTGAAGGCCGCTTTTCTCATCAAAAATAAATTTATAATTTCCGTTATAGTGGTTACCCATGCAGCTCCAATCATTCCATACCTAGGTATAAAAATTATGTTCAAAGTAAAATTTAAAATTGCAGAAAGCGCTATAATTTTTAGATATTTCTTCTCCATATCCCATGCATTTAATTGATATGCAAATACCTCTCTTATAAATAAAATAAAAATATATATAAGCAAAATTGATAATGGTAAATAACCTGCTTCATACCCCTTTGATCTAAAGAAATAATACATTATATCCTTAGCTAGTATGATACCTCCAACAAGCACTGGCATAGCTACTATTGAAACTATCTTTGCAATTTCATTTGAAACCTGCTTTAATTTCACCTTATTATTGTTATGAAAATAATCCGCGAGCAAAGGAAAAATTGGAGTAAATATTAATGCATCAATACTAATTAAAAAGCTTATAAAAGTATAAGATGCCTGATAAACCCCAAGCTCAGCTTTAGGTCTAGAAAAACCCATAATTATTTTGTCTACATTATTATTTACCATTCCCAAAAGTCCCTGTACTAGCACTGGTAGGCCTACATACAAGTACTTTTTTATAATATTCCAGTTAACTAACAAATTAAATTTATATTTTTGTTTTTTTAGATAAATACAATATTGAAAGCCTGTTCCCACTGTTAATCCTATTGCATTTGATATTGGAATCCAATACATATTATTCTGACCCTTAAGCAAAATTAGAATAATAATACCTGGTATAAAGTATTTACATAAAGTGAATACAGCGTTGTAATGCATTTCCTGGAGTCCATTAAATACCCAGTCTAAACTGAGAGCCACAGGAAATATTGAAGCAGCATATAATATTTGAATCAAAGTAAACTTGTAATTCCCTTCTATGAATCTTCCCAAAAATAATCCCATAAAAACTATAAAACAAAAACAGCAAAAAGCTACAAACAATCTAAAACCTATAACTTCACCAACTATATTATTTACTTCTTTCTTATCAGAAGAAATAATCCTTGTTCCATAAACTTGCATGCCAAATATGGCTATAGTTGTAAAATACATTATTATTTGATTAGCTAAAGACATAAATCCAAAACTATCTGCTCCAATTAATCTTGCATAGTATGCTGTTATCAAAAAAAGAAATACCTGACCTGCTATATTTGCAACACCTGTTGATAAGAAGTTCTTAGCTATTTTATTCATGTATGTACCTTCCTTAAATTGAGTCTTCTCTACATAATAGACTCGTACCTTATAAGCACGAGTCTATCTTTTTGTTAAATATCTAGATTTTCAATGTATTCCTTTAATGATTCTTGCCATTCCCTTGTAATATCACCCGTTGTAAGCTCTAACATATAGTTTCTTAGTACTGAATACTTAGGTCTTTTTGCTGGTCTAGGGAATTCTTCTGTTTTACAAGGTTTAACAGTAACGTCAATATTCTTTAATCTAAAGATTTCTTTTGCAAAATCATACCAAGAACATTCCCCTTTACATGTACAATGAAAAAGTCCATAGTTCTTTTCATCTACAAGTTTGATAATAACTTTTGCTAAGTCAACTGTACTAGTTGGTGAACCAATTTGATCTTTTACAACCGTAATTTCGCTGTTATTTTTACTTAGATTTATCATGGTTTTTACGAAATTATTGCCATCTCCATATAACCATGCAGTTCTTACTATGTAATGTTTTGGATTAAACTCTTTAACTAAGTTTTCACCATGTAATTTAGTTGTTCCATAAACAGTTTGTGGATTAGCATTATCAAATTCTGTAAGATGAGCATTTCCTTCACCATTGAATACATAATCCGTAGATACCTGCACTATCTCTGCACCTACGGCAAATCCGGCTGCCGCTAAGTTTTTAGGACCTATTGCATTTATTTTATATGCTAAATCAATCTGTTCTTCGCATTTATCCACTTGTGTATGTGCTGCACAATTTATAATTACATTTGGCTTATTCTTACTAACAAATTCATTAACTGCTGTAACATCAGTAATATCAAGTTCCTTTACATCAGTTAAAATTAGTTCTACCTCTATATCTCTATATTGTTTCTGAAGTTCTCTTCCTAACTGTCCGTTTGCTCCAGTTATTAAAATTTTCATTCTATCATCTCCTAGAATAAATTCACTTGTACAGGCTTTTAAACCCATTATTCCTTCCTAATTATATATGTATTGTATATAACTTTCAACAAGAACTTTGGTATTACGCCAAGCCTCTTTATTCTAAAAGGCTCTTTTGCTACCCTGTATAACCATTCAAGACCCAGATTAATCATCCACCTAGGGGCTCTGTTTACTTTTCCTGCGATTACATCAAAACTTCCACCAACACCCATATATATCTTGCTAGGAAGTTCATCCATATATTTATTTATAAAGTACTCTTGTCTGGGACATCCCATTGCAACAAATATTGCATATGGCTTCTTTAACTTAATATCTTCAATTAACTCCTGGCAGTTATTTAGATCAAAATATCCATTATGACTACCTGCAATTATAAGATTGCTATACTTAGTATGAAGGTTTAATAAGCATTGTTCTAGAATTTCTTGTTTTGCTCCCACTAGATAAATACTCTTTTCGCTCTTTTCGCATTGTTTAATTATTGAATCCATAACTTCTATACCTGCAATTTTTTCTTTGACTGGTTCTTTTATAAGTTTTGCAGCTAAAACAACTCCAATTCCATCAGGAATAATCAATGAGTTCTCACTATTACATTTTGCAAAAAGTGATTCATCATATAGACCATTATATAAAACTTCTGGATTACCCGAAATAATATTTACCTTTTGAAATTGATCTAAGTATCGGAATAATTCTACCTTTGTCTCATTAAATACATTGTATCTTAAAATTTTTGAAAACATAAATTTCCCCCGCAAATTATAATTTCCTTCTACTTTTGTGTATACACTAAACCTTCGCATACTGCAAACATTAGCCAGAACCATATAGCTACTTTCGGAACAAAAAATAAATTATCAACAAAATTCATGATCAAGAAACAAATTGCTGAAACAAAAAATCCAAGGAAGTATGACTTTATTATTTTGTCATTTATGAATTTTAAATTGTATTTTATTTTGATTGTACATATTATTAACAATAGAATAAATGGTATACCACCTATAATGCCAAGTTCACTAATTATCTTTAAATATGAATTATGGGACGGAAATCTTTGAAGATTTGCATAATCCAATTCTGGGTGTTTTTTAATGTATTCACCATAATTGCTTATATAGTTTCCATTTCCAACACCAAAAAGTGGATGATCCTTTATCATTAATATTGCAACCTTCCAATGTTTGAGTCTAGAAACATTCTGATCCATATTAAAGAAATCCCCTATTCTTTTATAAATAGCAGGTACTTTCAGCGAGGCAATACCAATCAAAATGTACGCTATTATAAATTTCCAAGTACGCACAAAAGCTAGTATTGCTATGCCGATTGCTAATGCTACCCATGCATTTCTTGAATAAGTCATTATTATATTAACAACCATAAGTCCAACTACTATTCCCAAAGAAATTTTATGCTTTACGTTCTTTGTTTCTATTGCTACCATAATTATTGGAAAAATAAATAGAAGCAAAAATGCACTGATAGAATTAGGATTTCCAAAAGATATTGCTATTCTGTTTTTTGCTCCAAATTCATAGTTTTCTATGAACTCTTTACTAAGTGCAAATCCTGTAAAATGTTGATATATGCCGCACAAACATATTGCAAATATAGACAATACAAGAATCCTAAACATACCTCTTACTTTTTTATCTTCTGATAAATTATACTTTACTAAAAACATTAACAGCACGTACGATAAAAATCGTAAAGTTTCACTTAAAGCTAGTGTCTTCTCCTTAGAATAAAATATTGATACAAACATAATCAACATGACTATTATAAATAAAATAGAAAGTTTATCATGACAGAAATCATATACTTGATTTCTAAATTGATTACGATTATTTTTATTAAATAAATACTTAATTAAAAATAAAATAAATATCACACCGATCATTATATCTGTAGATATTTGCCTGTTATGTATAGCAACACTTTTAGGAAGAATTATATAGACAGCTATAAAAATAGCTGCAAAAACTGATATCAGCTTATCTATTTTCATTTTACACCTCTTATTTTGTTATAAATTAGCATTCCCTGTATATGTAACTAATACAAACACAGGGAATCTCTTTTTATACAGATAATATTCTTTTTATAGAATCAACCACATATTCTTGCTTATCATTTGATAATGAAGCATACATTGGAAGTCTTAGTAAAGTTGCGCCGACCTTTTCTGTAACAGGTAGTTGACCAATATCATATCCCAATCTATTTCCTACTGGTGACGTATGTAATGGAAGATAGTGGAATACTGCTGTTATTCCCATCTTTTTTAACTCTGCCATCAAATAATCTCTTTGTTTTTCACTTTCGCATAACACATAGAACATATGATAATTCGACGTACTAAACTCAGGAATCACTGGTAACTTCAGTATTCCTCTGTTTTGTAAATCAATTAAATTTTCATAATAATTTTCATAAATTGCTTTACGCTTAGCATAGATTTCATCTCTTTTCTCAAGCTGAGCATATAAGAAAGCTGATAATATATCAGATGGTAGATAACTAGAACCTATATCAACCCATGTATATTTATCAACTTGTCCTCTGTAAAACTTACTTCTATTAGTACCTTTTTCACGAATAATTTCAGCCCGTTCGATAGAATCCTCTCCATCTAAATTAACAGAAATTGCTCCACCTTCTCCACATACATAATTTTTCGTTTCATGAAAACTAAAGCACCCAAAATCTCCTACGGTACCTAAATATTTACCCTTATATTTTGAATACACTGCTTGAGCAGCATCTTCTATAACAAATATGTTATTTTCCCTAGCCACCTTCATTAATTCATCCATATCACATGAAATTCCAGCATAGTGTACAGGCATTATGGCTCTCGTTCTTTTAGTAATTTTACTTTTAACATCATTAATATCTATATTTAACGTTTTCTCATCTATATCAGCAAAAACTAATTTTGCCTTTCTTAGCAACACCGCATTAGCAGTTGAAACAAAAGTATATGATGGAACAATTACTTCATCACCTTCTTCTAAATTCAACTGTATTAAAGCCATTTCTAAAGCATGAGTACCAGAAGTAGTCAAAAGAATCTTCTTTGAATTCATTGTTTTTTCCAACAACTCACTAACCATTTTAGTATATTTTCCATCACCACATATTTTACCCGTATTAATACATTCTTCCATGTACTTTATTTCATTACCTGTTATATATGGTTTATTAAATGGTACTTCCATATTAACACCTCAAATCAATTATATTCTTATATAGTATAACTCTACATATAAATTATTTCAACTTTTATAAAATACTATATTACTTTTTCTCAGCTAAAAGTTTCATACATAAATTCTGATATTCCTTTGATACAATTTCTGCACTAAAGTTATTATTTACCTTTCTTCTGGCACTTACACCAATTTCTTGTGCTAGTTGCGGATTATTTATGCAATAATCTAATCTGCTAGCAATAAGTTCAACAAGGTTTTCTTTTTCTAGAATATCAATTAAGAACCCTTCTGCATTATCGCTTATAAATTCTTCAATACCACCAACCTTTGTTGTGACAATTGGTAGGCCCACTGTCATAGCAGTTAATACAGAAATTGGTGCACCACCTTCCCACATAGATGGCATAACGTAAACATCAAGTTCTGACAAATCAGAATATAAATCATAACTATATCCTTTAAACTCTACCTTCTGTTCAATACCCAAACTTAATACTAACTCTGTTAGTTCATCCTTAAGTTCCCCTTCTCCATAAATATACAGGTATGCATTAGGATATTTACTACTAAGTGTACTGAATGCCTCAACAAGGTACTTTTGTCCTTTTTGCTCGTGAAGTCGCCCAGCTGTTCCAATAATTATATTATTATTAGAAAATGGATGTGCCACCCGACCATTAGCTTCATTAACATCAATAAGGGAGTGAATTACTTCATATTTATTAACATCAATATCTTGATATTTTATGCAATAATCTCTCACCCCTTGTGCCTCCACTAAAATTTTATCTGTGTAATTATTACTTAATTTTTCATCAAAATACATTAATATTTTTTCTTTTATTGTTCTCTTTTTTCTGTAGTCATCTTGATTCAGTATTGTTGAGATTAAAACTTTACAGTTATTTTTTGCTGCAAATCGTCCGTATAAATCTGCTCTTAATAAAATTGTATTTACTATATCCGGTTCAATTTGATGAATTAATTTTTTTAATTTGCCTACAACAGAAAAATCTGTAAATCCCTTCATATCAAATGTAAAAGTTTTTACTCCAAGTGCTTTTAAGTCTTTTTCAATTTCTCCATTATTATAGAGACAACATGCATATATATCAAACTTTTCTTTATCCATATATTTAATGATATATCTCAAATAATTTCCAGGACCATCTTTTTGAAATGTTGTAATTATAAATAAAATCTTAACCTTCATATAATTGTCCCTCCAAAACCTCTTCGATTCTGCTAAAACGTGATTCCCATGTGTTTTCTCTAATTATGCCAGCGCCAATAATTTTCTTTGAATTAGTCCTTAAATTTTCAGCGAATTCATCGTAATCTCTACTTATAAAAATGTAATCTTCAAAATCTCTAATGTCTGGTAAATCAACTGAGACTATCTTCTTTCTCATAGATACGTATTCCAACATTTTAGTTGGATACACTCCCTTAGTGAATTCATTTACCTTGTAAGGAATAATACAAGTATCAAATTGGTTTATGTAATATTTTAAATATTTATAATCTCTATAACCCCAAAAATATAGATTCTTGTATTTTAGGAGTTTTGTAATATCTATATTAATAGGGCCTACAAATACAAAATCAAGATCACTGCATTTGTCTGCAACATAACCTATTAAATCAATATCTAAGGAATGGTGTATGCCACCAATATACCCAATAATCGGTCTTTTAAACCCTCTAAACTCTTTTTCAACCTTCTTATAATCAATAGAATCCTTTTCTTCATCATTAATCAAAAAATCTTCAACATTAACACCTTGGGGAACCCTGTATATTGAATTTATACCAAGTTGTTTTACATCGTTCATAATGGTAATGGAGTCACAAAATATACTATCGCATAATTTATATAACTCTTCTTCAAACTTCAATACATACTTAGGCAAACCTTCTACACCTTTAAGCCTTTGAACATTATCGTAAATCACTTTGCACTCATATTTTCTTTTTCTTAGTAAAATGTAATCATTTATCACATCTGATGGATAGTAGGTCCATATAAAATCTAATTTACCATCCAAAAAGTTTTTCTCGATTTTTTTTAATTGATAATTTAACAAAAATGAGTTTATAATTCTAAAAAATTTAATATTATGTATTGGTAAGATAACAATACTCTTTTCTATTAGATTTTCACTTTCTATTTTTTCACATTCTTCATTTGTAACAAAATCCTTCTGCCTCTTCCTTTTTATTAGCTTTTTAAATATATTTAAAACTGAATGATTTATATTTCCCATAGGATTAACCCAAACAACTTTATTACCACCATTGCACATATGTTCCATTATATGTTGTTGTCGTTCTTTGTTGGAATAAGTATGAAGAGTAGCAAAACATATGATATTCTTATTTCTCATCTAAAACAACTTCTTTCATAGTAATCGTATATATAGCAAACATAATATACCAAACACAAAATACATTAAACATGCCAATAAATATAAAATCTGCAAGAACTGTAAGTAGCATTATTTTTTCAAGTGCATAGTTTTTGCTTGCTTTTATCAACATTACACACATAGCTATAAATACAAATGTTCCAATCACACCATTTTCTGCATATAACTGAAGTAATGAATTATGCATATCCCTTGGATAGGAGGTCTTCTTATAGTAACTAGTATTATACTTTGCATTATCCGCACCAATACCAATCAGAAAAGTATTTACTCCCTTTAAATTCATTGCAAATCCATCTTTCCAAACATCTAATCTTTCACTAGAGGATATTTGTTTTTGTTTTATTACTCCAGAGAATTTATGAATTATTACTGGTGAGCATACAAGTAAAACTGCTACCATTGCAATGATTATTATTTTTGATTTTTTATTAATCTTTGATTTCAACGATTTAATCTTTAAAAGTGACTTAAACTTATCTAATACAATAAGTAGTAAGCCAAAAAAGAAAGCTATAAAATTACCAAAAGAAAGTGTAAGTATAAACGCTAAAAGTACTATGCTCATCTCAATTAATTGGTGCTTCTTTAAGGACTTTATATTATAAATGTATACAATTAGTCCTGGGAGTAAGAACGCTCCAAAATAATTTGGATCTTCTGAAAAATGAAGTCTTAGGAAACTACCACTAGGTATTATGTTAAAATATTGATCCCACATATTCAAATACTTAGAGCCTATTAAGGTAAACAGTCCCATAATACTCAATGATAATGAGGTTATTTTCAATACAGAGTATATTATTTTTTTTCTTTCCTCATTAGTTTTATTTATTAGCCCTATTATCAAGAAAATGAAGACAATAATAGAGAATCCATAAACTATTATTACTCTGTAAGAATCCCAAATATTAATTGAGTGCAGTCTGGAGGTAAGAAGCATCACAAAAATAAAAACTATATTGAGAATAAAAAATCTACTAAAACATGCCTTAACTTTCACTCTAAAATCTCTAAATTTAAATTTACCTAAAACTGCAACAACAATAATAATTAAGAATAAAACATGGTTTACTCTTACATAACTATAAATCGGATAATTGAATTTTATTAGGTAGCTAAAAATTAAAAATAAAGAAATTGCCTCTTCAATCCTATAAGTGCACATTGCAAGATACAATAGCAGAAAAATACCAAATATTAGTACCTTTCCATCATTCGCAAGTGCATAATTGAAGTAAAGTGGTGTTATACCAATTATAAATAATGTTATTATTCTTAAAATTGAGTTATTAAGTACTTTCATTGTAAATCCCCACTAATTCATTTTTTTTACGCTTTTATAAAGCATATATAAAGCCAACAATGTATATAAAACCAGATAAAATGCAAAACAAATAAGAATTACAATGTTTAAAGAATAAAAAATATTAATTAAAAATATTACGGTTATTAAAATTACCAACACAGTATCATCCGCCAATACATTAATAATATTTTTTATCATGGATGTTTTTTTTGCACTGCTAACCTCAATAGATTTTTCTAGATTTTCATCTACTTCATATCTTTTGTTGTTAGAATTTTGTGTTTTAGAAACTGTTAAGTAATACAAGTCATCAAAAAGTCTAAGGAACATCATAACTAAAAAACTAAAAAATGATATATATAGTAAGATTGTATTGTTATAGCTTACAAAACTATAAATTCCTAGTGCCATTAAAATACCTGGATTTACTATATAATGGCCTAAGGAGTCAAGATAAATTCCTAAAATGCTGGATTTTTTTCTATACCTGGCCACTTCTCCATCTACCGCATCCAATATTAACCACAAGTGAAGTAATACAACGCCAATAAAGGCTAAAACGGGCTTGCCTGTAAATATCAATATGTCTCCAATCGCACCTAGTAAAATGAACAAAAATGTTACAAAATTAGCAGTTGCTTTAGTATACTTTACCAGAAAGTATGTTATGTAAATTGAAATATATCTAGAAAAATATATTCCATACCAAGACTCACCTTCTGAATGGATTACAGGTTTCTGACAAATAATTCTTAGTTCTTCTATCTCTTTCTTCATTCTTATCATCCTCTTTTTAATTCTTTCTTAATACCAATTATTTCACCCTTACTAAATATTCCAACCAAAATTGTACTTATAATTGCCAAAATAAATACCATAATACCCTTAATGAATAAATTAGATACTAGGAATTTGTTTATACCCATCTCCGCAAAAATTAAAATCAATGAATACCCAACTATTTTGATAGGATTAATGCCTATTGTCTTATATCCCACTTTTCTAAATACAATTACAAAATGTACAATACATAAAATGGCGTTAGTAAGAAGCGCTGAGTATGCAGCTCCCATATAGTTGAACTTTGGTATAAGTAATAAATTTAAAATTACGTTTATTACGGTACCCAAAATTACAATATAAAATCTATATTTTTGCAAATCTAAAGATGTTAGTAAAACAGCTGGCACATTACCGACAAATCTAAAAACTACTAGGAAACTTAGCACCATTAAAATTGGTATTGAGTTATCATATTTATTTTTGTATAGGAATGTTATAATATTTCCACTATTAAAGAACATTTCTACAGACAAAAATATACTAAATGTCCACATTAGTTTAAGGCAAACTTTATAAAAAGATACTAGCTTACTTTTATCTGTTGAATAATACCTTGATAAAACCGGCATCATAACACCCATAATAGTGTCTGTTATAAAGTTTAGACCAACTAAAATTTTTGTGGTAGCCGAATAATAAGCTACACTTTCGCTTCCATAAAATACCCCAAGCAAGAATGTGTCAATCAATAAATACATATAGCCAAATAATTGATGAAAACCAAAAGGCATAGCATCTTTAACCAAATCACGCCATGCTGAAAAATCAATTTTAATTTTTAGTGTAATATTCTTCTTTCTAAATATCGCCACACTCACTACTACAGCAGTTGCCGTCTCAATTAAATACGCAATTGCAACAAATATTACACTGTTAAAAACATATATTGCAACCATACAGAGAAGAACCAAAAGAGTCTGAACTAGCATATTAATATATGTTTCATATTCCATTACTTCCAAAGCTCTTAAAACATTACTGTAGAATAAAAATAATGAATTACACATATATGCAAATGCAGTAATATAAACTAATACCCTTACGCTGGTACTATAATGTATAATATTTATCATGGTGTAGCTAATTATAAGATACACAAGGCATAAAAAATATTTAAAGGAATAAATTTTAGGTAAATATTCATTTACTTTCGCTTTATTCCTTGCTATATTCACAACAATCAATGTACTAAGTCCAAAATCTGCTATAATCAACAATAAATTTGCGTAATTTTGAGAAGTTGAAAAATCACCAAAATTTGTAGGTAAACTTTTACGAGCTAAAAGAATAGATACAACAAAGCTCGAAAATACATTCAAAAAATTTGTAATAAATAAGAAAAAAGTATTCTTAAATATTAATTTATTATCACTCATACAAATCCTCTTCAAATTCTAAAAGTATTTTACCCCAATAATCTTTACTTGCTGCAAAATCAAATGCCTCTTTCAAATTTTGAACACTTTGTATTTTGAAGGCATTTTCATAAATAATCTTTCTCAACATCTGCTGAAATTTTTCGTCCTTCATATATTCTAAAACAATGGGATATTCAAATCTAGAACTTCTGCTTGATCCTTTAATAGTTAGTCCTTTTTCTAAAACATCTCTCATATTTATTGCTACATTTTCTTCGCAAACACCCATAGATATAATGACTCCACCACGCTCAATTAGGTTAATAGCTGTATTTATTGCACTTCCCATATTATTTCCACCAACACATTCAAATACATAGTTTGCATTTATATTAGCTATCTTATCCGCATCTTCATCATTTCTAATATTTAATTTAGTGGCATGTTCAAATGCTTCCATTTTTGATTCATCTGTACCTATTATGAATAACCTATCTTTGTCAATATTATATACAAAGGATATAACGCAATATAAAATGTATCCAACTGCTCCATTACCAAATATTGCTATTGTGTCATTTTCTTTTATATCAACTTTTTTACTTGCGGCATAGCTAACTGTAGCTAGTTCACTTAATGCTGCTACTTCATCTGGAACGCCTTCAGGTATTTTAACAACGCATTCAGAAGGATGGATTACACTTTTTTGCATAATTCCATCTGCACCACTTGAAATAAACTTTCCTGAAGCACAATAATTTTCCCCAATATTTTTATTGGAACATGCTACGCAACATTCTTCTGGTGACGTTTCATTAACCACATAACCAGGTATGTTAGGCACAATTACTACTTTATCGCCTTTAGAAAATCCCTTCGTATCCCCTTGAACTATACCTATCCCCTCATGCAATAAGGCCATAGGTAACTTTTTCTTCAAGGCTTCTGGTCGTCTGTTTCCAGTATAATACCTCATATCTGCTGCACAAATATAAGCTAGAGTTGGTTTTACCACAACATCACAATCATTAACTATGACATTCTTTTCTATCTTTTCAAACTTATATGGTTTTGTTAATTGCATAATTCTATTATTGAGTGTTTTCATATCCTACCATCCTCTTTTGTAAAAAGCTTTTTGAATAGTTCTATATCGGATTGTGTTGTTAATTTAACATTATCATAACTACCTTCTACAATTTTAACCTTTTCATTAATTCTAAGAACCAATTTTACATCATCTGTTGTATCAGTAAATTTTTCACTTACTGCCACATCATGAGCTTTCTTAATTATTTCATACTTAAACACTTGCGGTGTTTGTCCATTGTATAAAAATTCACGTTTTGGAATTGTATCTATAAAACCATTACTTGATTGCACGATGGTATCCGTAGTTTTTACACAAACATCAACAGCTCCATATATTCTAGCTTCTTCAACTGATTCTCTAATAATGGCATCAGTTATAAACGGCCTTACTATATCATGTATTACTACTATTTCTGGATTTTTATCCTTTAGATATTCTAGAGCATTAAAGGTAGACTCTTGTCTAGATGATCCGCCTTCAATAATTGATATTCTTTTGTCATAGCACCTTTTATCTATAATTGCTTTTGATTCATCAATATATTGTTTATTCATAACAATAACAATCTCGTCAATTATTTGAGATTTAACAAATTTCTCTACAGTATGCTCCATGATTGTTTTATCCTCAAATTTTAGAAATTGCTTTGGTTTATCCATATTCATTCTTGAGCCTGATCCACCCGCTAAAAGTATTGCATATATTCTCATAAAACCACTAACCTTTCGATCCAACACGTTTTTCTCGCATTAAAATTACTTTTATTACATTAACAAATCCTAGAACCACAATACCCGAATACACAAGAAGATTAAAAAATAAATTGTGTTCTTCTTTATTGTACTTGTTGTAAAAAATATACATTGCTCTATAAAATTCATAAGTAGCTTTAACACCTAACTTCTTACTGCTTTCACCTTTAAAATGAGTGATAGTTCCTACAGGACAATACTTTACTATGTATCCAGCTTTTTTTGCTCGCATACACCAATCCATCTCTTCTCCGTACATGAAGAACGTCTCATCCAATCCTCCTATTTTTTCGATAACTTCATTTTTCATCATCAAAAAACAACCTGAAACTGAATCCACTTCAAGAAACTCATCCTCAGGAACATATGTTAAATTGTACTGTGAATATTTCTTATCATTTTTTTTTCAATTTACTAATACCTAATAATTTATAAAATGCATCTTTTGGATTAGGCGCCATTCTCCTGCAGGCAAGTTGTAATGTTCCATCTGGATTCAACACCTTACAACCTACTACCCCTAACTTTTCATCACCCATTAATTGATTATAACATTCAAATATGACATTTTTATGTACAATAGTATCTGGATTAAGCAACAGAACAGCATTTGCATTAGAAAGCCTTATAGCCTGATTATTTGCTGCTGCAAATCCCTTATTATCTTTGTTTTCTATAATGTTTAAATTATTTTTGTCAGAAAACTCTTCTTTCAACATTTCACAGCTGCCATCACTTGAATTGTTATCAACTACAAATATATCAAAATCACCTTGTGTATTCTGATATATAGAATCTATACAATCTTTAAGCAGCTCTCGTGTATTCCAATTAACAATAATAACACTTAAATCAACCTTTGCCATACTAACCCTCTACTTTACACTTGAATTATTTTTAAACATAATTAATTGAACTGAATTATTTGACTTTTTCAATATATTTTTATTAATTTTAAACTTTGTTCTTTCTAACAAATCATATCCGGAGATGAATGTAGCATCACTTAAAATTGAAACTGGATCTGAAACCATACTAATAACTTCACCTTTATCTAGTTGTTCTCCTTTGGATATAAAGTTATTACCTACATAGCAAAAGTTATAAGTTTCATTACTATTATTTAATACTACATCCTCTACATTATATAGTTTGCCATTAATTAAAAATTTTAACGATACCTTGTCACCCTTAGCATAATCATCCCGCTGTATAACACTGAACAAAGTAAGATTCTTACTAGGACTATATCCCAAGTTATCAAGTGACTTTTTAAAATTATCTAATTGAGACTTATCAATCAAAAATAAAGATTTATCAGCCAACTTGCTTTGGCCATCTACAAGTAAATAATTATATGTAGATGCATAGTAGTTAGCATATTTATCATTAATTTTTAAATCAAACTTAGCATATTCTATATTATTTCCGATAACATCACTGTTGGTCATCTTATTTTGTTCTTTATAAAATAGCAAACACAAAAGTAAAATTAGAATAATGCTTGCAATTAAGGTAAAATTCTTCTTCATACTATTAAACACACCTCTGCCTATACTATTCATACAAATCTATATACTGATTAACCAAATTCTCAAATTCATCATATTTTTTATTTAAATAAACTTTTTTGCTAAACTTAACTATCTTTTGTTCGTAAACTAAAGGCCTAACAATGTTGTTATCTACTAAATATTTACTCATTTCCGTTCTTTCTGCTGGATAAAACTTTCCAGCAAGCATATCATTCAAATTATTTATACCAGTGATATTAGAACTGTAATTTTCTCTTACAAAATCTAATATACTTCTATTAGTCTTTGTATTAAATATAAGCAAATCATATTTCTTGTCTAGCTGCTTGCTTAATTCATTATTGTAATCTTCTATAGATAGATATGTTGGTAAAATATTAGCTTTCCCTTTTAATTGACTAATAATTTCACTAGCTATATTTACCGCAGTTTTATCATCTTTATTAACCAAAATACTAATAGTTTTATCATTTGATAATTTTAGTTTGTTATTTGAGTACTTCAAGTCATAATATTGATAGCTATTATAATAATAAAAAAATATTGAATTGGTCTTATCAGCAATAACAGTATCTTTATATACGTTATTAATAATTTCTGAAGAATTTATATTATCCATAAAAGCTTGCCTGTTATTTTCATTTGAAGAAAAATCACTTTTTAAATTGAAGCATAAATCATACATATTTTCTAAATATACAGGCTTTATTCTCAACTGCTTTATATTATTGTAATTATCTATAAAATCGGATGCCTTATACAATGAATAATCACATTCACCACTATTTTTGAAATGTATTAAATCTTTATCATGAGCTATTGCTATTTCAACGCTGTTCAAATTTTTAATGCTAGTATTTTTAAGAGTAACGATGTCTTTATAGTTATTCGAATCTATTTTATCATTCTTCAGTTCTACTGGATAAATATGTTGTTGAGATAAAACATTTAAAAAGTTCTCATCTTCTGATTTCAATGTAATAGTAAATTTATTATCATCAACTTTGATGACCTTCATAATGTTGTCTAGAGATTTTAAATTGTTTTGTTTTTTACTTTTTAATGTTTCGATAACATCATCACTATTTATCGTTCTTCCATTTGACCATTTAAAATCATTATTAAGTTCAAATTTATAACTTAAACGGTCAGTACTTACATCTAATTGTTTTATTATTCCTTTTTTAATACTTTCATCTGATTTATTCTCTACTACTAAGGTTTTATACAGTAAAGCATTCATTTCTTTCTCAATAAAAGTATTATTTTTAAATAACTGTATGTTATCACCTGAAAAATCACTAACCTTTATGCTAGCTTCCGTAACCGCTCTACTATTAAGATACAATTTCGAAACACATATCCCAGCCAATGCAAAAAATATTATTGAAATTGCAACCCAAAAGACTTTCTTCACAAAATTGCCTCCATTCTACATAAAAGGTGTACTTATTTAAAATGTTTACTTTATCTATCAACTATAACTTCGCTTCCATACTTATCCACAATCTTCTTAAATGAGGCATCTTCTTTTAAACCTTCTGTGCTTTCTTTCATAAACATAATTTTTACTGTTTGAAGAATTAATTTTAAATCTAATAAGACAGAGTAGTTCTTAATATATAAAACGTCATATCTCAACTTATCTTCAGCTGTAGTGTTATACTTACCTAGAACTTGTGCAAGACCAGTCAAACCAGCTTTTACTATAGTTCTATATTTATAATCTGGATTTTCGTCCTTAAATTTTTCCACAAAGAAAGGTCTCTCAGGTCTAGGACCAACAATACTCATATCCCCAATTAGTATATTAAATAATTGAGGTAGCTCATCTATTCTAGTTGCTCTAATAAATTTTCCGATTGGCGTTATCCTTGGATCATCTTCCCCTGCGATTACCGGACCGGTTAATTTCTCGGCATTTTTTACCATCGTCCTAAATTTTATTATCTTAAATGTTCTCTCATTTTCTGTTACTCTTTCTTGAAGGTAAAAAACTTCTCCCCCATCAAAACATTTTATAAGTATAGAAATAATCAACATTACTGGTGTAGCAATAACAATACCGATTGCAGATAGTACTATGTCTATAATTCTTTTTACTGTCTCTTCTTCAATAGTCAGACCGATCTTCTTAACTTCTAATACAGGTATGTCATCTACCTTCTCCAATTTTGCATTCATAATTCCTATATCATAAAGACTAGGCAAAATAAACAATGATTTTTTTTCATCTAAACATCTTGTTACAACTTCGTCCTTAATTTTTTGTTCAACCTCTTCGCTCATAAATACAACTTCACTGCTTTTTAAAAATTCCCATAATCTACTTGACTTCTCGCTGCATACATATTTTAATTTATACAAATCATTTTTCTTTGTTAATATTTTTTTTGCTAGTCGCTCAGCACTTTCTCCACCAATTACAATAACTACTTTTGAACCGTGGAAATATCTTTTTAATTTCCAAACAAAAGTCCTCCAACCTGCAAGAACTACAAATTGAATAACCGTACTCATTAAAATTACACTTCTTGGATATGAAAAAGCGCGCATGAAGAAAGTTATCGCCATAGTAGTGACAAATAACATTATTACTGTCAAAAACAGTGAATACAAAGTCTCTCCAAGTGAATGCTTGAATATATCAACTAGTCCAAATACATACATAAAAACTAAATATGTAATCAAAATAAATGGAAAACTAATTTCAAAAGCCTGAAAATTAAATTTTGGTAAATTAAAATTAAAGTTAAATTTAATAATAAACGAAGCATATATTGAAAGCATAACTATAAGCATATCTACAAAATATACTCCTATTTCATAAAGTCCCGTAACTATCTCATTTTTTTTCATTTGCAACACCTCACTAATGTCCATATATTAATTCTTCATTGTGCTTATTTTGTCAAAACAACTATTTATATAATATCATATTAACAAATAAAAAAAAACATTTTTTAATTTTAAATATTTACATCACCTTAATAACAACTTAACTATTATACTGTGTTCCTCAATTTATTCTTATTATATAATAGCCATTTTTACTATAAACCTTTTGGTAATCTTTATACATACTTACAGCAGCCTTAAATGAAGGCGTAATTATAATATACTTTATCTTGTATTTCCCTAATATTTCTTTAACTTCCTCTAGTTTGGTGGTTTTATTGAATAATTTTTCATTTTCAATTTGCCTAACATATAATTCTTCATTTGGAGTCGCATTTGCAGAACTAAGAATATTAATATTTTTAAAACATATCGTAACTTCTCCAGTTCCTTTGCTTGAGAAAGCAATCATTGAATGATCCGGTATCCTTTTATTAATGTAATCAATTAATTCATTATCCCACTGGCCATCCACTATATCCTCTGGTCCATAACCGTATGTACTGGAATAAACAATTGAACTTATAAATCTTTTATTTATAACCTCCAAGGTTATTTTACCCGGGTCGGTAACGGAAACCAAAACTACCAAAACTAGTACTGAAATTGATGATTTCTGTACATTGATAGAGAGATATTTTTCAACAATCAAACCAAACATTATACCTATATAGATCAGTATAAGTAAGTATATGCTGATATACATAAACTTGTATGTATTCATCTTAATATAATCCAATTTCGTCAGTTGAATAAATATGTAGGCAAAAAATATTGAATAAACTAACATAACTACTCTTTTATCTATTTTCTTTACGCTATTCCCTAATTGATAAACAATATTCTCCATAGCAAAAATTAGATACACTACAATAACCCAAATTGGTATTATATTAGGCAGCCTCCACAAAATCCATATTGGACAAATCTTTATTAAAATATGGATAATCATATCATTGTTAATAAGGATAAATGCCAACGTACTGTACACTAAAAAGCATTTTCTTATAATAGTCAGCTTATTATTGAAAACTATTATGCCAGTTGCCAAAATAGCCATGAGATATAGTAAATTCCCTTGAGGCTTAACTATTATTTGATTATTGATATAGGTAATCATGTTATTATCAATTACATATTGCATTGCTTTCTGAATCGATATTTCATCTTGTTTAACATACCTTATATTTAATACCAATGTAGGAATAAATGATATAACAAGTAAAATTCCTAAGCTAATACATCTTCTTAACATACGCATATTTCTCACATTAATAGTAGCTATAACTAAAATATATATTCCATACATCAGTCCTAAATAAATTACAAAGTTCATATGTATTATGTTGATTACACAAAGAGTCATCACAAAAAAAAGTTTATTTGATATATCATAAAATAGCTCACGCTTACACTCTAAAATATCAATTAAAAAATAACTACTAACAGCCATAAGTATATCCCGGTTTAAATTTTCAGGAACCAAAAGCCTAGACAAGTTGAAAGCAGGAACATTAAAATGCACATCAGTTATCAAAGAATATAAAACTATAAATACTGGTAGTTGTAAAACATATTTATAGTTTTTTAATATTTTATTTGCAAGAAGCATTTGCGCTGAAAAAAAGACTATTATAATGTACGTTAAAATGTTAACCCATACAAAACAGGGATCATTACAGCTTATAATAGATATAATCCCAATTGTAATGTGCCAATAGTTATAAACATATCCTGCCCAAAAAGATTTTCCGTTTAAAGGGTACAAAGTCATAGCTTCCAAATTGTGCTCGCTTATACATCTCCGGATTAATGATATATGTGTGAGAGGATCACCCGTTACAGAACTTCCGCAAAAACCCAAAACCATTATAGCGATAATTATTAAAATTACATATATACAATCAATTTTGTCTACTTCTGTTTTACTGATATTAATTTGGGGTTTCTTTTTCAAGTTATAAATCAGTAAAACCAAGATATACAATAAATATAATATTACAGCCGCATTAATTGATAATTGAAGAATAAAACATACAGATAATATTAAAAATATACTAATTAGACTTCCTACAAAAAACAAACTAGGCAGTTCAAAGATCATAAATTGTCTGGCATTAAAAATAATATTACAAAACAACATTCCGGGTATTATCAAGACAAAATTAATGGTTATATACAGTAAAATGAATCTAATTAAATCATTTTGATTAACAAAAAAAAACTTTATTATTACCATTATTATCAATGGTATATTAATATATAAAATTAATCTCTTCACTTTAATCTCCTCTATTCCCTTAATTTAGAGGCCTCTTTTTCTAGAATAGCTGCACTTTGAGCCAACTCTCTAATTTTTTTATTCATTGAAGAAATTTGTTTAGATTGTTTGAACACTATATAAAATAAAAATATTATTGCTAAAAGAAATAAGAGAGAGGGTGGATAATATATTTTCAACTTGTATGCAATACAATCAATTAATCTTGGAAATGTAGATAATACTAGGATTATTAAGGCACCAGAGATCCACATTATACTATCCTTTTCCCAATGCAAATCGTTTTTAACATTGTTATATATATATACAATACTTATAACTCCCAAAAAAACAAAAAAAAGATTGAATTTCATTTTTACCTCCACCCTTCTCTAATCACATAATTTCCTACTTCTACATAATTTGTATTTTAAACAAATAATAATTATACTATACATCATTTTAACCATATATTTTATTGGTTTAACCACGCCTGAGTGCATACTGATCCCAAACACTCTCTCTTCCATGTACACTTGAACTTCCTCTATTTTATAACCATTATAAATCATTTCAATTATTAAGTTTGCATCAGGAAATTCCGGATATAATCCAGCTTTTGAATATCTACAAAATACTTTTCTGCTTAATATTTGCAATCCTGACGTAGGATCTGAAATATCTTTATTACATGTTATATGAATAAACTTTTTAAATATATAGGTTCCAACTTTCCTAAAAAAAGAATGGTTATATTCAGATTGTTCTTTAAATCTGGAGCCAATTACAATATCACTTTCTGATTTTATGATTTGAGAGTATAATTTTTTAATTTCTGATGCCTTATGTTGACCGTCGCCATCAAATTGAATCACATATTTATAATTGTGCTTTACAGCATACTTAAAACCAGATTGTAAAGCAGCTGAATAACCCATGTTAAACGGCAATGAAATATATTCGACATTTATATCATTTAGTACCATTAATGTATCATCTGTTGAACTATCATTAATAACCAGTATATCTGCAAAATCAATGTTTTCTTTTAAATCTTCAGTAACCTTTCTAATATTCTTTTCTTCGTTGTATACCGGAACTATTATTAAAGCATCTCTCACAAAATTACCTCCTTTTATAAAAATCTTACCTATAAAATAATTTAGGAATTCGGAACTCCAAGTGATATAGAATTATTTTTATTTTTTAAAGATTACTAAACAAATTGTTCCTGTGAGTATAAAAAATATCCCTATTATTTTCTTTACTTTCATTTTTTCATTAAGAAAATAATATGATATTAAAATGGTCCATATATACGCAATTGATGATATTGGCATAACAATAGTATAAGGAAGATATCTTAGTACAATAACATTCAATAATGCCCCACATATGTAAATGATAATACCAACGTAAAGATTAATATCACGAATAATTGCACTCATGCCACCTTGCTTAATAGTTGATTTTTTTAAAAAAAATCCGCCGAATGAACTGCAAATTGTGAGTAATAGACATAGCAAATATATTCTATACATCCTTTCCTCCTATAAATGAAACTCCTATTATAATAAAAAAAACTGCCAAAATCTGTCCATATGTTACATTCTCATTAAGTATTATTATTCCTATTACTAATGCAAATATATACCCCACACTCATCATTGGTTGTACAACTGAAAGTTCTGCATTTTTTAAAGCTATAATGAACAATAAAGATCCAGCCCCATATAGCATAAATCCAATAAACAAAAAAGCTAATGTATTTTTTGATAATTTCCAAAACATTTGACCAAGTGAGGTCATTAATGCAGCAGTCACAACAAATATTATTGCCTTAATATTATATTTACTTATAAAAGTTTTAATCAAAATAATCACCTATAATTATGAATTTATTGTGAATTTTCTATAGCATTACACATTAATAAAGTTTAAACATAGTTTACTTTCTTATCTCAGACTCAAATATATGACAATGAAACAATCCTATAAAATAGAACAATAAATCAACATAAAAAATTAAGTTTCCAAACTAGTATGTACATTGTTTGGAAACTTAATCTAAAAAATTCTAATTAAATTGTGGTATTTCAAATATTAATACTGGATTTTTACATTTATCCAATAACTTTTTAATATTATAAACTTGATTATATGCCCAACTAATATCGGTTGCATATTGATGATTTCCAGGACTATCAGGATTCCATCTCATCTTGTACAAAGTATTTTGTTTATAATATGGATTGTTTATATAACTAGTTGCAATAAATTTAGCTCCTCCTATTATAGCAGCTTCTGGTGTAGTCCATCCATTTTGATATGCTGTTTTTGCACCATATAGTTCAGGATTTGAATCATATGCACCAATTCCAAACATGTTATAAACGCTTACTCCATTACCATCAAGTTGACCGGTTGCTGGATCATACTTATCCTTACCAGTAGAAAGATTGGAAGTTCCATTTCCTGTCTCCAGCAAAGCATGTGCAACTAAATACACTGCGCTAATATTATTTTGTTGTGCTGCTTGTAAAAATGTTTGTCCTTGACCTTCGAGGATACCTTTTCCTACTAGTATATTGTTTAAGTCATCTGCAGTTATTCCTGAAGTATAATCAAGTCTCAAGAACTGAAACTTACCATAGGAATCATTAACAAAATTCATAGGATCAACATATTTTTGTATCATACTGCTATCGGCATCAGACCACATGTTTACATTTGAAGGATCATAGTACACAGCTCCTCCATTACTAACTTGTTTATTTACCATATAGCTTAGGCTATAATTATAGTTGTTGTAGAATTGCATACCATTGATTACTGAAATAGTGTCCTTTATTCGGGAAATGTACTTTATAAAAGCAAACTGAGATCCATCGTATGATTTACATACTAATTTGACTATATGTATACCATCAGGAATCTTATCACTGCTTACATTATAATTAAATCCTCCATTTGAACCATACATATATCCAGTGTAAACTTGTGATACATCTGGTCTTGCTATTCCAACTGAGGCATTTCCCAGTAAATTATTATCTAAATATACATCAACCTCATTTGTACCTGCATCTTGAAGTGACCATCCTACTAATGAATACATAGTAGTGTCAATTTTATTTATAGCTTCTAGGTCTCCTTTTGGTGAAATTTTATCTACATTTATAACTATAGCCTTATAAATTTTTTGTCCATCATTACCCACAGATTCAACTGAAATGGTATGAGTTCCTTCAGCTACGCTCCTTAAATCCAACTTATATTGATATCCACAATTTACCCCGGAGACATATCCAGGATACACTGCATTTACATCTGGTCTAGGTAGGCCTAACTGAGCCACTCCAATTTTATTATTGTCTAGATAAACATCTGCACGGTTAACCCCTGCTGGTTGAAGTGCCCATCCACTAATAGTGTAAATTCCACTTCCAGTTATTGTTGAGTTTGCTGTTGGTGATTCTATATCCATCTTTGGTGGATAAATATATACTATTTTATCTATATATATTTTACTACCATCATTACCTGTGGATTCTGCAGATATGATGTGTTTACCTAAATATAGATTATTTACGCTAAGATTATAAGTGTATCCACAATTAATACCGTTAGTATATCCACTATATACAGCATCAACATCGGGTCTTGATAATCCTATGTTTGCTTGGCCAACTTTTTGCGCATCTACATATATATCTACTTGCTTAATACCAGAATCATTTAGCGCCCATCCGCTAACATTAACTTGTGATACCCCTAAAATCGAATTACTCATTGGATTTTCAATATCGATTCTTGGTTTTAATTTTTGACAATTAATCTGAATAGTCTTGCTAACTTTACTACCGTCATTGCCAACAGAGACTACTGATATACTATGGCTGCCTGGGGCTATTTTGGATAAATCTACGGTATATTGATACCCACAATTTTTCCCATTCTGATAACCACTATAAACCGCGTCAACATCAGCTCTTGATAGCATCGTCTGTGCCTGACCAATCAAAACACCATCTACATATACATCATCTTCTTTAACTCCAGAGGAGTTCAAAGCCCATCCACTTATATTGATACTTTTATTGCTTATTGATGCATTATTTTGTGGATACTCAATATCCATTCTTGGTGGAAGCTGACCTATGCTAATAGTAATAGTCTTACTAACCTTACTACCATCATTGCCAACAGAAACCACTGATACGCTATGGCTACCTGGGGTCATTTTTGATAAATCCAAGGCATATTGATACCCACAATTTTGTCCATTTTTATAACCACTATAAACTGCATCAACATCAGGTCTTGGAAGCATTGTCTGTGCTTGACCAATTAACGTACCATCCACATATACATCATCTTCTTTAACTCCTGAAAAGTTCAAGGCCCATCCACTTATGGTAATACTTTTATTACTAATTGATGCATTATTTTGTGGATACTCAATGTCCATTCTTGGTGGAAGCTGACCTATGCTAATAGTAATAGTCTTACTAGCTTTATCTCCATCAGTTGCTACTGCTTCAACCTTAATGTTATGATAACCAGTATTTAGGCTTCGTAAATCTAGGTTATAGGTATATCCACAGTTACTGCTCTGCTGATAACCACTATAAACTGCAACAACATCAGGTCTTGGTAGATTATTAATAGTTTGTCCTACTTTAGAGTTATCTACATAGACATTAAGAGACTGAATACCTGAAGTATCTAATGCCCAACCAGATAAAGTCAGACTTCCCTGTGCAACATTAGAATTATTCTGCGGTGATTCAATATCCATTCTGATCACATAATTTGATTGATCTGCCTTAACAGTAGAGTATGGAAACAAACTAAAAATAACAAGCGCAAAAACAGTAAATAGTGATAGCATTTTTCTGTAATTCACTACTTACCTCACCTCCTTTCAATTTTATGACAACAAAATTATTATACTCTTATTATCGTGTAAGTAAAAGTTTTCTTAAGTTTTAATCTCATTATATAACTCATTTTTTCATTGCATCTGCAGATTCATTCATATGCAAGTTAAGGAACTTTTTATAATATAAAAAAGCTGTCCATAATAGAAACTAATTTCTATTATGAGCAGCTCATTACTAAGGAAAACATTACTTATTAAGATTAATTACTAAAAACACTTACAACTGCATCTTTTATCTTCTCAGCAACTTTTTCTTCAAAACTTGAATCACTTATCTTATTAGCTTCATTTAGGTTTGATATAAATCCAACTTCTACCAATACAGAAGGCATAGTTGTGTATCTTGTAACATATAAATTTCTATCTGTGACTCCCCTATTTACCAAACCTAATGAACTTATATTTTGAGAAATTTTATCCGCTAAAGTTTCGCTAGTAATTGCTTGTTTAGATGGGGTTGGGTCATAAGCCCTAGAATAATCATTGCTTACCCATGCCCTTGTACCATTATAATCTATTACAAAACCTGAATCTTTCTCACATATATATTTATATCGTGATCCACTATTGGCAGTCCCAATCTTACTTGTCTCACTTTCATTTTTTATTGTAACGTTATTCTCTTGGATCTCAACATAAACATCTTGGGTTTCAATATTAGGTCTAAAAGAACTATAGTATGCAGATGTACCTGTGACGGAAGAATCAGAACTTGAATCATGGTGAATACTTATAAACAAGTCAGCATTTGAGCTATTTGCTATATTTATTCTTTTAGCTAAGCTTGTAGAAAGATCGTCTGTAGATCTATCATTTTCGTTTCTTGTTAGCACGATCTTAGCCCCTTCATTTTCTAATAGAGCTTTTAGCTTCATAACTACCTGCATATTTAATACTGTTTCAGAATAGCCGTTCCCCTCTGCTCCATAATCTCCACCATAATTATGACCAGCATCTAAGACTATAACTTTACCAACTAAATGGCCTGTTTTAATTTGAAAATCAACCTGTTTTTGAATAGTAGAACCATCTTTGTATGTAACTTGTACACATACAGTATGAGTTCCATTACTATACTTGCTTATATCTAAATTTAAGGAATAACCACAATTATCATCTACTCCATATCCAGGAAATAAGGAATTTACATCTTTTCTTGAAATTCCAGTTGTTGCTTGTCCTACAAAATTGCCGTCCACAAGCACCTTAGCAGTATTCAATGGAGATTTAGACAGAGCCCATCCACTTATATTTATAGTTTTTGTTGAATCTAAAGATATTATTTGGTTGCTAGTGGGGCTTTCAATATCCATACTTGCACTTAATGCACCTACATATATAATTATTGCTTTGTATGTTTTTTCATTTTTTACGCCTACCGCTTCAATGGATATAGTATGCTTTCCCGAAGTTAAGCTTGTTAGATCTAATTTATAGTCATATCCGCAATTTATTCCTCCAATATATCCACTATAAACTGAATTAACATCGGGTCTTGCTATTCCTAGTGTAGCTTTTCCTACCATCGTTGAATCTACATATACATCTGCTTCCTTCACTCCTGAAGGACACAATGCCCAGCCGCTTATATCTGCAACCTTGTCACCTACATTAGCACCTGATATCAGACTTTCAATATCAATTCTAGGCTCCAATCTAGCAATATTTACATAAACAATAATACTCTTATAATTCTTACTTCCGTCCTTTCCCACTTGTTCAACTGAAATAGTATGTTTTCCATTAGGTACATTTTCTAAATCAATATTATATTGATAACCACAATTATCTCCATCTGTATAACCTTTATATACACTTGATACATCTTTTCTTGAAATTCCTATGGTTGCTTGTCCTAAAAGATTGGAATCCAAATAAGCATCCACTTCTTTAATGCCTGAGTTATTTAACGCCCACCCAGAAACCAATAAAGTTGAACTTGTTACTTCGGCCAAACTTTTGGGACTTTCTATATCTATCAAAGGATTCAGTTTGTTATTATTAAAAATAACTGCTTTGTAAATTCTACTTCCATCATTTCCTACAGATTCTACTGAAATCGTATGATCCCCACCACTCACTTTTGTTAAATCTAACCCATAGGAATATCCACAATTTGTTCCATTCGTATATCCACTATAAACTCGGTCTACATCTGGTCTACTAATACCCAAGGTGGCTTGTCCTATTAGTTTATTATCCAAATATACGTCTGCTTCTTTCACACCAGAAAAATTTAATGACCAGCCTGTAATTGTTAAAGTTGATCCTATGACTTTATCCAATGATTTAGGATTTTCTATATCCATTCTAGGTGTTGGTAATGCTTTATTAAATACCACAGCTTTATATTTTTTTCTACCATCATTTCCTATTGCTTCAGCGGATATAACATGCTTACCACAAGGTACATTTCCCAAATCTAATGTATATTCATATCCACATGTGTTTCCATTTATGTATGATTTATATACTGAAGTAACATCTGGTCTATCTTGACTAACATATGTCTTTGCTTCAAACATATCATCAATATATATATCAACTTCTTTTACTCCATTACTATTTAGTACCCATCCACTAATTTTAAAATACTTTGAATATATATCTTGGCCTGAATATGGCTTTTCTAGGTCCATAATCATATCTTGATTAGTAGCTGATTTTACTGAAATATTATGAATCATTATGACACCTAGGCAAAAAATGAAAACCAGAACGAAGCTTTTTATTTTTCTCACGTATATACCCCCTTTTATCCTAATAACGTTTATCCAATTTTAATTTATAATGTATAAACTTCAAATTTATGTAATTGAAGCACGCAAAACTCTATTATTTAAATAACAAAATATTGTTTTTTAGAACCACAAGCATCGCCTGTGGTTCTCTATATATATGAAAGATAATATTAAAATTCTATTTCTTGTTCTCCTAATTTTTTTAACTCTTTGTCTTTTTCTGATAGCATTATATTGCGTTTATCCTTAATAGGCCATTTAATATCAATGTCTGGATCATCCCATGCAATTCCACCTTCATCCTCTGGATGATATAAATCTGTACATTTATATACAAATTCTGCCTCTTCAGAAATAACTACAAAACCATGTGCGAAGCCTTCTGGAATGTAAAATTGTTTTTTATTTTCTGAGCTTAAAGTTACTCCAACCCATTTACCGTATGTCTCTGAATTCCTTCTCAAATCAACGGCCACATCAAAAACCTCACCACTTATTACTCTGACAAGCTTTCCCTGTGGGTGCTGGCGCTGAAAATGTAATCCTCTAAGAACACCTTTTTTACTTTTTGACTGATTATCCTGTACAAAACTCATGTCCAAACCAGCCTCTTTGAATTCTTCGTAGTTGTAAGTTTCCATGAAATATCCTCTGCTATCTCCAAAAACTGTAGGTTCAATAACATATACACCTTCAATTGAAGTTTTATTAAAATTAAACTTACCCACTCTTCTCACCTCTTAGTTATTACCATACATTTTACTGTAATAATTTTGGTATTCTCCTGATGTTATGTTATCCATCCACTCTTTATTATCTAAATACCATTGTATTGTTTTCTTAATTCCTACCTCAAACGAAGTTTCTGGTTCCCATTCCAATTCTTCTCTTATCTTTGTAGGGTCAATACCATATCTTCTATCATGGCCTTTTCTATCCTCTACATATTTTATAAGTTGTTCACTTACTGAGCTATCAATATTTTGTGAAACGTATTCTATTATGTTTTTTACAATGTACACATTTGTTCTTTCGTTATGCCCTCCAATATTATAAACTTCACCAAGTTTGCCATTGTTTATAACCATATCTATAGCTTTACAATGATCTTCCACATAAAGCCAATCTCTTATGTTCATACCATCTCCATAGATTGGTAAGTCTCTCTTAGCTAAACAGTTATTTATTATAAGAGGAATTAATTTTTCTGGAAATTGATATGGACCATAGTTATTTGAGCATCTTGTTATATTTATGGGCATTTTGAATGTATCTCCATATGCCTTAACCATTAGATCTCCTCCCGCTTTACTTGATGAATATGGACTGTGAGGATCTAGCGGCGTTGTTTCCATGAAATAGCCAGTCTCTCCTAGTGAACCATATACCTCATCTGTTGAAACTTGAAGATATTTTTTTCCTTCTTTAAATCCATCTTTTGTTTCCCATTGCTTTTTTGCTGCATTCAATAATGTTACAGTTCCTAATACGTTAGTTTTAGCAAATACTTCTGGCTCTCTTATGCTTCTATCTACATGTGACTCAGCTGCAAAATTTACAACAAAGTCAATTTCATTGTTTTCAAATATCTCTTCTATAGCCTCTTTATCACATATATCTGTTTGAAAAAATGAATAATTAGGGTTGTTTTCTATTCCTCTTAAATTTTCCAAGTTTCCTGCATAAGTTAATTTGTCCACATTTATTATTCTTATGTCACTATATTTGTTTAACATATAATGTACAAAATTTGACCCTATGAAGCCTGCTCCACCAGTCACTAAATATGTTTTCATATTGTTATTCTCTCCTTTATATTTGCATAGTGTTTCTATATGATTCACCGTAAATCATTTTAGTCATAAATTAAATATATATGTATTTCTATTTTCTTTCTTCTTCAATTAGGTTCATCAGGTATCGACCATACTCTGTTTTCATTAAAGGCTCTGCAAGTTTTCTTACCTGTTCTTCATCTATGAAACCATTCCTATATGCTATTTCTTCTACACAGGCTACATACAAACCCTGTCTTGTTTGAATAGCCTCTACAAAATTTGCAGCATCTAAAAGATTTTTGTGTGTTCCTGTATCAAACCATGCCATTCCTCTTCCAAATAGCTCTACTTTTAAATTACCTCTATTTAAATATTCATTATTTACAGCAGTTATTTCAATTTCACCTCTAGCTGATGGTTTTATATTTTTGGCAATTTCAACAACATCATTGTCATAAAAATACAGCCCCGGTACAGCGTAATTGGATTTAGGCTTTTCAGGCTTTTCCTCTATTGAAATTACATTATAATTTTTATCAAATTCCACCACTCCATAAGCCTTTGGATTGCTGACATGATATCCAAATATTGTTGCCCCTGATTCCCTGCTTGAAGCTCCCTTTAATCTTTCAGAAAATCCATAGCCATAAAATATATTATCGCCCAAAACTAGAGCCACTTTATCTTTTCCGATAAACTCTTCACCTATTATAAATGCATCAGCAAGTCCCCTTGGTTCTGACTGAACTGCATAACTAATTTGTAAGCCCAATTGACTTCCATCACCTAGCAACTCTTTGAATACAGTCAAATCTCTTGGTGTAGAAATTATCAAAATTTCGCGTATTTCAGCTAACATTAAAACTGATAATGGATAGTATATCATTGGTTTGTCAAAAATAGGAAGTATTTGCTTAGATACGGCTTTTGTTAGTGGATATAGCCTAGTACCAGAACCTCCTGCAAGAATGATTCCTTTCATCTTTGCATCCTCTCCTAACCTAATTATTATTATCCTGTTTTATTCCTTTGTAGTATTCAATTGTTTTTCTTAATCCTTCTTCAATAGTAGTTTCAGGTTGCCATCCTAAACTATCCTTCGCCTTCTTATATGTCATATAGCTATTTTTTATATCACCTTCACGTTCAGAAGTATATGTTGCCTTAATATCTTTACCTAAAACGTTTCTGATAGTTTCAAATAAATCATTTACTGTAACCTTATTATTAGTGCAAATATTCATAATACCATTCGCATTGCTTTCAATTGCTAGCAAATTAGCTTTAGCAACATCTTCAACAAATACAAAATCCCTAATTTGTTCTCCATCTCCATATATAAATGGACTTTCATCATTTAGCATTTTTTCGCAGAATATTGCTACTACACCACCTTCGCCAGAGGAATCCTGTCTTGGTCCATAGACATTTGAATATCTTAAACTTACGTAATCAATATTGTTCAATGATTTGTAAACTTTAAGATAATGTTCAACTGTATGTTTTGAAACTCCATAACCTGAAATCATATCAAGTGGATGTTTCTCATCTATTGGCAAATATACTGGCTCGCCAAATATTGCTGCCGAAGCGGGATAAATTATCTTTTTGACATTACATTTCTTTGCTGCTTCTAATATATTTATTGTTCCCATTATATTAATATCTGCATCATTAACCGGATCCTTCACTGAGTTAGAAACACTAATTTGTGCCGCATTGTGAACCACAAAATCAGGTCTATATTCATCAAAAACTTCAATTACTTTTTTGTCTCTTATATCCACTTCATAAAATTTAGCTTTTGGATTAATGTTGCTTCTCTTACCATGAATTAAGCTGTCGATTACGCAAACCTCATAGTTCTTTTCGATTAATAAATCAACTATATTTGAGCCAATAAAACCTGCTCCTCCTGTTACTAACACCTTCATTTCCATACGTTACATTAAACTAAAAAGCATTATAAAACAGAACTCCTTATTCAACAAATTAATTTTTACTGGTATATTACATACCTATGAGAATAAGTTTAGATTCCATAATTAATGTTTTTCATCTTAATTTTAGTTGTAACGCTTTCCACCTACCTTTCCTCTATTAGCTTTTAAATCTCAAGTTTTTCACTTTAACTTAAAACTATCATAAATTAACCATTGTAAAACAATTCATTGCATATTTTTACAATGTAAAATTAACTTCGTCAGCTTTTCCTGAATATTAACAGGTATACACTTAAAAGCTAGTTATATTATAATCAATAAATTAATTTTTGAACAGACATTTTAAACTTAACTTGCTAAGTTTTTACTTTATTATATATTAATGTTTTAAAATAACTTACATTTTAGAAACATTTTAAATAATTTTTTTGATTTTTTTGTATTCTATAATAAGTAATTTGAATATAATAAGAAAAAACTCTAGCTTTTGCACGCTGCATACTATTATATATAATATGAAGCAAATCTAGAGTTAAATTGTATACATTAAGGTTAGTTTTTTTATTCATTATATACTCTATTATATAGGTCGCTAAAAACCGGATTATCTTTTATTGTTAGTAGATATTCCATAAAAGGTTCCTTTAGTTCTTCTCTTTTTAATGCGTATTCAACAGTAGCCTCTAAGAATCCTAGTTTGTCACCCACATCATATCTTCTACCATCAAACACATAAGCATACATTGCTTCCGACTGCATTAAGGTTTTTAAAGCATCTGTAAGTTGAATTTCTCCTCCTTTACCTGGTTGAGTTTCATCTAAAATTCTAAATATTTGAGGTGTTATAATGTATCTGCCAAGTATGGCCATATTAGAAGGCGCTTCTTCTACCTTTGGCTTTTCAACTAGATCTTTTACTTTATATACTCTATCCTCAATATGCATCCCATTTACTATTCCATATCTAGATACTTCATCCTTAGGTACATTCTGCACTCCTAATATAGATGTTTTATACTCATTATAACAGTCCATTAACTGCCTTAAACACGGCACTTTTGCATCAACTACATCGTCACCTAGCATAACCGCAAATGGCTCATTTCCAACAAAAGTCTTAGCACAATTAATCGCGTGTCCTAATCCTTTAGGTTCCTTCTGCCTTATGTAATAAATATTGGCAATATTAGAAATATCTCTTACTACATTAAGTAGTTCTTCTTTGCCATGAATATCAAGTTCGTTTTCTAGTTCAACAGACTTATCAAAATGATCCTCGATAGCTCTCTTATTTCTTCCTGTTATAATTAAAATTTCTTCAATTCCAGATGCTACGGCTTCTTCTATTATATATTGAATGGTTGGTTTGTCAACTATTGGAAGCATTTCTTTTGGTTGTGCCTTAGTTGCAGGTAAAAATCTAGTACCTAAACCTGCAGCTGGAATAATAGCTTTTCTTACTTTCATAACAAAATATCTCCTTTCAGTGAATATTAGTACCAACATTATACACCTTCCTATGTCATTGCAATAAGTGGTACTAATTAATAGGATATACCTTCTATCATTTATTATAACATATACTTACATATCTTATCCAAACTTCAGTGAAAAACTTAACATATATAACAATATTAAACTGAACTTATCGGATAATATCCCCAATAACTTTTCTACCTTAACATCTCTTTTAATTGTATTACAATTTCATCTTCTGGATTGATTTTTTCAGCAATGTTTAAATGAAGCTTTGCTTGCTTTAAGTTTCCCATATTGATATAGCACATTATTAAATTAGTACATATCTCTACAGACTTTGTTACCTCGAAAGCCTTTCTAAGATATGCTTCCGATGTTTTATAATCGCCCAGTGCAGCATAATTAATTCCAAGTTCATTTACGACTTCAACTAAGTCACTGTCTATAGCCAGTGCTTCATTTAAATAATATATGGCCTTTTCATGATTATTAACTATTCTATATGCTATTGCTATATTATATAGCAATATAGCATCATCTTGAAATTCATCAATTAAAGACAGGAAGTATTTTAGTGCCTCTTTAGGTTTCTTATACAATAATTCTTTACCTTTATCATAAATCTTTATATTTTCTAAATTATGTTTCAAATCTAATACTTCAACGGTTTGTTCTCCTCCAAATGCAATATATCTATTAATACATTCTAGTGAAGCTGCAAAATCCTTATTTTTATTTTTTATTATAGCCTCATATAAGTATGGAGCAGAATACCCTTGTATGTTTTTTGCTTCTTCAATCATCGCAAGCTCTTCCAGCTCATAGTCTTTATTATTTAATCTAAGTCTTTCCGCAAGTAAAAATAACTTATGAAAATTCTCCTTATTATTTTCCATACTTATAAGCCCCTTTAACATTATATAGGCTTCCTCGTATTCTTCTTTTTGAGCTTCTTTAAATATTATTCCTTTTATGTATCTTATAAAATCATTATACCTTGTATTTAGTATAATTTTATATGAATTATTGTATTTAAATTCTCTATCCGCCCCTAAAATATAAAACATTCCTTCAATAAATAAATCTACCGGAATGGTTTCAAAATTATCACCTGCTTTTATTTTATCTATCATTCTAGATGATCTAATTGGCATATATACATTTTCAACTACTTCAACGCCAAAAATATCCTTAATCCTTTCTAACTTTAACTCTAAAAACATCATTTTAGATACTTTCTCTGCAAAAATCCCTTTTACGCTCATAAATTTTTACTCCGTCTCCTAACTAGCACTTATTTTTTATAATAAAATTATGCTACAAATCACATTATATAATAATTTTAGATAAATAAACAACAAAGTGGACGATGTAAAACACCCTCCACCTGTTTTATTATTTTTTACGAAACTTTATTCTTATTTATTAAGAATTGCACGCCTCATTAACTACTGCCATAACATTTTTAGTGAATTCTTCACATTTCTTATCTGCATCTTCTAAGCTTTCGCCAACAACTGAAACATAAACCTTCATCTTAGGCTCAGTACCAGATGGTCTAACAACAAACCATGATCCATCTTCTAAAATGAATTTTAGTACATTTGATTTAGGAAGGTGAATTTCAGTTTCAGTGTTATTCACTAAATCTTTTTCAACACTAAGCTTATAATCCATGGCTTTTGCTAATTTAACATTATTTATTTCTGATTTCATTGAACTTCTTAGGTATTCTATAGCCTTCTGAATCTTTTCTTGGCCTTCTTTACCCTCTAATTCTAGAGAAACTAGATTTTCTTTGAAATAGCCATATTCTTCGTAAAGTTTGATTAGGGCATCATATAAACTCATTCCTTTACTCTTATAGTAAAGAGCCATTTCACAAATCAACATTGCACCAATTACAGCATCTTTATCTCTAACAAAGGTTCCTGATAAACATCCATAACTTTCTTCAAATCCAAATAAGAAAGTGTTTGAATTGCTTTCTTCAAATTCTTTTATCTTTTCACCAATATATTTAAATCCAGTTAACACATCGATCATTTCTACATCAAAACTGCTGCAGATTCTTCTTGTCATTTCTGATGTTACTATTGTTTTAATAACAGCAGCATTATTAGGAAGTTTTCCCAAATCCCTTAAGGATGAAGTTATGTAGTGAGCTAATAACACACCAGTTTGATTACCTGTTAATATTCTATATGCTCCGCTGCTTTCTTTTACAACAACACCTATCCTATCGCAGTCAGGATCAGTACCAAATATTACATCTGGATTTTGATCTTTTGCAAGCTCTAACGCTAATTCGAAAACTGCGGCGTTTTCTGGATTAGGCGCTGGAGCTGTTGGAAAGTTTCCATCTGGAAGTTCTTGTTCCTTAACGATAGTTACATTTTCATAGCCTAATTCACTTAGAACTCTTCTAACTGGTATATTTCCTGATCCATGAATTGGAGTATAAATTATCTTTAGATCTTTAGCACTATTTTTAACTAATTCTTCTCTTATTGTTAAAGCTTTAACTTTTTCATAGTAGGTTTTATCAACATCTTCTCCAATTATATTAAGTAAACCTTTTTCCTTAGCTTCTTCTAATTCCATAAACTTAACGCTGGAGAAATCCTGTAAGTTGTTAATGCAAGATAGGATTACTTTTGCGCCATTGTCAGTAACTTGACCACCATCTTCTCCATAAACCTTGTAACCATTATATTTCTTAGGATTATGTGAAGCTGTTATTACAATACCAGCTTGACTTTTTAAATGCCTAACAGTATATGAAAGCATTGGTGTCGGTCTTAAAGATTCAAATAAATTAACTTTAATTCCATTTGCGCATAATACTCCTGCAGTTCTATCTGCAAATTCTTTTGACATTATTCTTGAATCATATGCAATACTAACTGAAATTTCTTTATTATAAGTTTTCAATAAATAATCTGCTAATCCTTGTGATGCCTTACCAACGGTATATATGTTCATTCTATTAGTGCCGGCACCTATAACACCTCTTAATCCTCCTGTACCAAATTCTAGGTCTCTATAAAATCTATCTTCTATTTCCTTTTCATCTGTAATAACCTTTAATTCTTCCTTTGTAGCAGAATCAACATATTCTGAATTTAACCAATGGTTGTATTGTTCTTTGTAGTTCATAATCTTCCTCCTCTTTAACCTAACGTGAATGACTTTATTATACTACAAAAAAATAAAAGGTGAATATTTTTTAGATACTTTTTACATATTTTTTAGTCACTTTTTTAAAATTTGTATATTTGCATTGACATTTTTGTAATTATGTAATAGAATATTTTACCATTGCAAAAATGCCAGATGAAAACATTTCATTCTGGCATATCTTTTTTATTCTAAGGTGTTTTAACTATGTTGTTACCATCTTGTGGGCTTTCAATTTCGCCTTCATTATCTCCGGTAACGTATCCTCTACCAGCATTAGTCACACTCAATATTACTCCCTTAGGGTCATCCATTATTGATATTTCACTTCCTAATTCTACATCAGAAACTTTAAATGCCGATCCTATATTCATATTAGCCAAGTCTATATTTACTGACTTAGGTAATTTATCTGGTGTACATAAAACCTTCACGCTGCTTTTTTCTTTTTGGAGTATCCCACCTTTAGCTCTAACACTCTCTTCTCCAGTAAGATGAATTGGTACTTCCGCCACTAACTTATCATTTTCTCTCAATTCCATCAAATCTATATGTAAAACATTTCTGTTAATTGGCTCTCTTTGAACTTCTTTAACCAGTGTCCTATGTTGCTGACCATCTAAATTTATATTTAAAATGCCATGTTCACCATTCCTTAAAATCTCATTAGTTAGTTCTAACGCTCCAATCTCAAACATTATGTTTTGCATTTGCTTACCATATAGAATACCTGGAACCATACTTTTTTTTCTTTCTTTTTTTGCTGAGTGCACCATTTTTTTATCTCTTTTAACTGCATTTAAATTATTCATTTTCATCCCTCCCTGCATTTTCTTATTATTTACAAAATATTTTCCAATTATTCATGCATATTATATATAGAAAAAACTTTTCAAATATTTTTAATATATGTTGCAATTGGATAATGTTTAAATTATAATGATATTGTTTTGAATAAATCCCTTGCGAGCATTGAATTTTCAATACTTTATCTAGGGTTACTATGTGAAAGAAGGTGTTAAGAAACAGTGTTTAGATTAAATCAAAATGAGACTCCTTTATTTGACGCTTTAAGGGAATATGTTAATAGAAATACTATCCCTTTTCATGTTCCTGGCCATAAAAATGGTATTGGGATGGACACTGAATTTAAAAATTTTATCGGTGAAAATCCTTTTAAGATTGATGTAACGGTATTTAAATTAGTAGATAGTTTGCATCATCCAACAGGACCCATAAAAAAAGCTCAAGAATTAGCTGCCGATGCTTATGGATCAAAAGCAGCCTTCTTTTCAATACATGGAACTTCTGGAGCCATACAGGCGATGATTTTATCTGTAGTAAACTCTGGCGATAAAATCATAATTCCTAGAAATGTTCACAAATCCGTAACTGGAGGTATAATATTAAGCGGAGCTGTTCCTGTATATATGCAGCCCCAATTTGATAAAAATGTTGGAATTGCTCATGGAGTTACTCCTGAGACTGTAAAGAAAACCTTAGAGGAAAATCCCGATGCTAAAGCTGTACTAATAATTAATCCTACTTATTATGGTGTAGCTACGGACATTAGGAAAATTGCAGATATTGTTCACAGTTACAATATTCCTTTAATTGTAGATGAGGCTCACGGCCCACATCTAAGCTTTACTGATAAATTACCTCTATCAGCTATACAAGCTGGTGCGGATATGTGTGCTCAAAGTACTCATAAAATAATTGGTGCATTAACTCAATGCTCTCTATTACATGTAAATTCTGATAGAGTTGATGTTAATAGAGTTCAGCAAGTTTTAAATATGATGCAAACAACATCACCTTCTTATATATTAATGGCATCTTTAGATTGCGCTAGAAGACAAATTGCTCTTCATGGAAATGATTTGCTAAACAAAACTATAGAACTTGCTAATTATGCAAGAAAAGAAATCAATAATATACCTGGTCTATATTGTTTCGGTAAGGAGATATTAAATAAGCCTGGTGCTTATGCATTTGATCCTACCAAAATAACTGTAACTTGCAGAGATTTAGGAATAACCGGATATGATTTAGATATGATTCTTTCAAATGAATATCATATTCAGGTTGAATTATCTGATTTATATAATGTACTTGCTGTTGGTTCTTTTGGTGATACAAAAGAAAATATTGATGCTCTTATAAATGCTTTGAGAGAAATCAGCGACAAATACTACGGCAAAGGAAATAAAAAATCTGATTTTATTGATATACCTGAAATACCAGAACAAATACAAATACCAAGAGAAGCCTTCAATAGTATCAATACACCTGTACCGCTTATAGAGAGCGTTGGAATGATCAGCGGAGAGTTTCTAATGGCATATCCACCTGGAATACCTGTACTTTGCCCAGGAGAAAAGATAACTCAAGAAATTGTTGACTATGTACAAAAACTAAAGGATACTGGTTTATATGTACAAGGGACAGAAGATCCTGAGGTTGAATTTATTAAAGTAGTTAAACAAGAAGATGCAGTTTTCATAAATGTAGAATAAACTTAACTAAAAAAGAGCTATTAGTAATCTAATCAGCTCTTTTTATTTTCTAATGAAAAAAGGAGCTGATTTCAATCAACTCCTATTTAAGTTCAGCTACTGTTACACCTGTACCGCCTTCTCCATAATTTCCGAGTCTATAAGCTTTAACATGTTTGTGCCTTTTTAACATGTCCGTTATAGCACTTCGTAATGCCCCTGTTCCTTTACCATGAATAATAGTTACTTCACTTAATCCTGCTACATAGGCATCATCTAAATATTTATCCACTGTATACACTGCCTCTTCCGAATCCATTCCTCTTAAGTTAACGCTTGATGATACTGATTTTAAATTTAGCTTAGCTTCTCTTTTCTTAATCTTTTTAGCTTCAGAGGAGGAAGTTTGTTTTGCAGCCCTTAAATCTTTTAATTTCACACTTATTTTCATAATACCAGCTTGTATTTGAACTTCTCCTTTTGAATCCGGCTTAGAAAGAACAATACCTTTTTGGTTTAATGACGGTATAAATACCTCTTCACCAATTTTAACAGCTTTTAATTCTTCTCCTGTATCATCTTTTTTATTAGCATTCTCCTCAGCCTTATCTAAATTTTCTTTTAGTTTCCTTCTTTGCTCCTCCAACTTTTGTCTAGCTTCAGAGGAATATCCCATTCTCTCAAGTTCTCTTATATTTTTTAATATTTCATCGGCTTCTTCTTTAGCTTCTTTAATAATTTTTTTAGCTTCCCTTCTGCCTTCCATCAGTGCCTTTTCCCTTGTATCTCTCAAGCTGTATAATTTATCCTGGTAGTCCTGCTTTATCTTTTCTGCCTCAGCCCTTAATACACCTGTTATTCTTGCATTCTCTTCTGCCTTGATACTTCTTTCTTGAAGACTCTGAATTAAATCTTCAAATTTCAGTGTATCCTTTGAAATACCTTCCTTTGCTTGGTTAATTATATAATCTTGAAGTCCTAATCTTTTTGAAATTTCAAAAGCATTTGATTTCCCTGGAATTCCAATTAACAACCTGTATGTTGGTCTTAGGGTTTCTACGTCAAACTCAACAGAAGCATTTTCTACACCTTCTCTTCTTAGAGCATATGCCTTAAGTTCACTATAATGTGTTGTTGCTACAATTCTAGTTCCTCTGCTTCTCAAGGTTTCTAGTATAGCTACTGCAAGTGCCGCACCTTCTGTAGGATCTGTTCCTGCTCCAAGTTCATCAAATAATGCCAAACTTTTTACATCTGCTTTTTCCATAATACCTACAATATTAGTCATGTGTGAAGAGAAAGTCGATAAACTTTGCTCTATACTTTGTTCATCTCCAATATCGGCAAAGACCTCCTCAAAAAAGCTTATTGAGGAATTTTCTCTAGCTGGAATCATAATACCGCTCATAGCCATTAATTCTAGCAGACCAACAGTTTTAAGAGTTACAGTTTTACCCCCTGTATTTGGTCCTGTTACAACCAACGAAGTAAACTCTCTGCCTAAATATATATTAAGTGGTACCACAACTTTAGGATCTATTAGCGGATGTCTTGCTTCTATGATATCTATTATTCCACTATCATTAACTATTGGACATATAGCATTTATACTGCTAGCATACTTTGCCTTGGCAAAGATAAAATCTAATTCCCAAATAATATCGGCATCATTCTTCACTATACTTATATTATCATGTATTTTTTTAGATAACTCTGCCAAAATTCTTTCTATTTCAGCTTTTTCCTTCAGCATAAGCTCCTTAATCTCATTATTTAAAGTCACAAGACTCATTGGCTCGATAAATAAAGTGGCACCTGATGCACTTTGATCGTGAACCAATCCAGGAACCTGCGCCTTATTCTCTGCCTTAACCGGAAGAACGTACCTATCTCCTCTTATAGTATATAAATTCTCTTGTAAATAGCTTGAATATGCTCTTACTAAAGAATTAACTTTATCTTTTACAGACGAATTCTTATCCTTCAATGATTTTCTAATATTAAATAGAGTAGCGCTGGCTCTATCAGATATTTCGTCCTCTCCAATAATAGCATTAAATATATCATCCTCAAGTTTCTTTAAAGGAACTATTCCTATGCATATATCTTCAATTACTCTATAGGATAATTCCTCTTCTTTATGACTAACATATTCCTTAAATCTTCTAGCACAACTTAATATGTTAGCAATTCTTAAGAGTTGAATTGCCATTAAAGAAGAACCTTTTCCCGCTCTACTTATAGCTTCCCTCACATCATAAGCTCCTTCAAAGGGAGGCGCTCCCTTCTTAGTGAGTAATAAAAGAGCTTCTTTAGTTTCTTCTAAATGCTCCTTTACTTCATATATATTGGAATAAGGTACTAAATCATCAATAATTTCTTTAGCTGCTGATGTTTGTGTAAAATGTTTTAGTTTTTCTTTAATTTTAAAATACTCTAATACCTTTAGTGCTTTTTCATTCAATTTTATTCAACCCCTCTTTTATAATGCCCTCTTGTAAAACCGTCAAGTTTCTCAGTAAATTTTCCACTAAGATATGCCCTAATAATTTTAGCCACTTGCTCCTTATTTTCATCAATAAAATCTATTCTAAAAGAGTTTATATTTATACTCCTTAATTCTTCTATATTAGGAATGATATTAACTGGAACAGAATTGAATATATAACTTCTGCAGAAAATATCTGTCTTTATAACAAACTCCTCATTTACTCGATCTTTCAATACAAATGTCCCTTTTGAGCATTCCTCTCCACAGGATTTCTTACTCGATTTTCCTCCCATTACGCTGCCTATTGGACAATACTCGCTAATCATAACTTCAATCTTTCCATATACAAGCACCTGTGTTGGAATTGGTGAATTTTTTGATGCCTCTCCTAATTCCTTTCTATTTAATTCAATACTTAAACAGCTTCCTTTTAATAATTTACTGTAAAAGTCCATGGAATATCTATTAAAATTATTTAATTTATAATCACCAATTATGTCTATACTATCATTATATTTGGATATCACCCCTGCATTTGCAGTTATTATTCCTTTAATATACGACATATTCTCATCAATTTTTCTGCAAACAAAATCAAATTCTTCTTTTATAATATTAGGAACCTTTAAATATAGATTACTATTATCTATTTCATTTATCTTTATATCAGAGTTTCGAGCAAATATGTCTACAATTATATTTTCAGCACCTGCTGAAATAGCCGCGTTCAATTGCTCAAGATTCTTTACACTTACCATTAAATCAGGTATAGAACCCTTATCTTCTAACTTTTCTCTATTTAAATTCAATCCCTTTGGAAATTCCCTTTTAGATTTGCTAATAATATAGTTACCAATCATTTCAAGCAGATTTCTTCGGGCAAGGTTTAAGGAAGAGACGGGTATAAATCCCTGATCATAATATTCAAAATTAATATTACTAAATTGGAAAGGTACATCACCAGTCTTATTAAGATTTTGAATGATTTTTTCTTTATCTAACGGTTTATTTATTGCTTCCTGAACCCTATCCCCTTCAAAATAAAAGTCTTTATCTAAATATCTCGTCCATAAAGCTATTGGTTCATCTAATTTAAATCTAACCTGAAGTTCTAGAGAAATCTTTTTACCATAAGGATTTTTAAAAGTATCAGCTAAATTATTCATTAACTCTTCATTTAAAGTCTTATAGATTATATCTGAAGCTTTGTATTTTGCTGGCAGGATTTTAATTCTATCACCTTTTTCAGCGCGAGACACCTCTTTGCCTTCTTTAATTATTTTACTTACTGAAAATCCTTCCTCTCCCACTCTAACTCCATCTTTTACTTGAACGTCTTCCATTAACCTTATAGTGGAGTCTTTTTCTACTTTCCCAATTTGTATACCTGTATTCTTGGGAAAAGTATATGCCATCATATCCTTACCTACATTTCCAAACATATATGCTTTTGAAAAGCCTTCTCTATTAAACAATTGCATAAGTTGTTTTACTTCTTTCTGATAGTCAAAATCACCCTTTGCATACACGCTATCAATAGCTCTTCTATATATATCTACCACACCAGCTACATATTCTGGCCTCTTCATTCTTCCCTCTATTTTTAAGGATGAGGTTCCACTTTCAATTATATTCTTAACATCCTGCAATGTACATATATCCTTTGTACTTAAAAGATATCCACTTTTACTTTCACCTGTTTTTTTATTTATTATAGTATTGGGAAGTCTGCAGGTTTGAGCACACCTTCCTCGATTACCACTTCTTCCCCCTATAACACTGCTCATAAGGCATTGACCAGAATAACACACACACAATGCGCCATGTACAAAAATCTCTGTTTCAATATTTAATTCCTTTGAAATATACTGTATTTCATTTAAACTTAATTCTCTTGACAACACTATTCGTTTGAACCCAAGCTTACTTAGTAATTTGGCCCCTTCCCCATTATGAACGGTCATCTGCGTAGACGCATGTAATTCGAAATCAGGAAAGTTCTTTTTAATCAAATAAAACAAACCTGTATCCTGGACAATTAGTGCGTCTACCCCGATTGTATATAAAAATTTGATATACTCCATACTCTCGTTTATTTCGCTATCTTTAAGAAGAGTATTTACTGTTACATATATTTTCACACCATATATATGGCAATAATTGACTGCCTCAATCATCTTTTCATAATCAAAATTAGAAGCATAAGCTCTTGCTGAGAACTTGCTTCCACCGAGATATACCGCGTCCGCCCCATTTTGTACTGCTGCATATAAACTTTCTAAACTCCCTGCAGGAGCTAGTAATTCGATTTTATTCATTCGTATCTCTCCCAAAGTATTTTCTAAACATTCTAGTGTTCATTATACCTTAATATACACACCTATGTCATCATTTGAAGAATTAAATTTATTTGTAACCCTAGCGTATACTAAGTAATTTTCCCCAAAATTATCTTTTTAATAATATCCAAAAGTTTCTCCACATCTTTAAAGGTATTGAAATAACCTGGGCTAACTCTTACAGTTCCAGTTCCATAGGTACCCATAACCCCGTGGATTAATGGCGAGCAATGATATCCTGTCCTCACTGCAATCTGACGATTATTAAGTAAATATCCTACATTAGAACTATCTATGCCTTCAATATTGAATGAAACTACTGCACATCTATTTTTCATAAACATATTACCATATATTTTTATATGTTCTATTTTCCTCAATTCTGAAAGCAGGTAAGAACACAATTCAGCTTCATGTCTTTGTATATTTTCAATTCCAACTCTTTTAATATATTTAATGCCTTCACAAAGCCCCGCTATACCTGGAGTATTTAGTGTCCCACTTTCAAATTTATCAGGTAGAAAATCCGGTTGATCAATAGAATTTGAATTACTTCCTGTAGCACCATCCCTATAAAACCCTACTCTTAAACCCTCTCTAATATAAAGACCGCCTGTCCCCTGCGGACCTAGCAAACCTTTATGACCAGGAAAAGCAAGTATATCAATATTATAATTTTCCACATCTATTGGTATTACCCCCGCGCTTTGAGCTGCATCTACCATAAATAATACATTATATTCCTTGGCAATTTGCCCTATAGCCTTAATATTTTGAACACTTCCAGTAACATTGGAAGCATGATTGATAATTATTAATTTTGTATTTTTCTTTATTTCCTTGCGTAAATCTCTTAAGCTTATTAACCCATTCTTTCCAACCCCTAGAAGGGTCATATCAATTCCTTTTTTAGTCATGAAATTTAGTGGTCTTAATACTGAATTATGTTCAGTAATAGTACTTATTACATGATCTCCTTTACTCAGCAGCCCTTTTATACCTATATTTAATCCCTCAGTAGTGTTGCAGGTGAAAATTATTGTGAAAGGATTACTTATATTGAATAGCTGAGCTATTTCTCCCCTTGTCTCAGCAACTTTTTCCGAAGCCCTTATAGACATAGAGTGCGAACCATGGCCTGGATTAGCCGCATAGTTTTTCATACACCTTAGTACTTCATTATATACTTCATTAGGTTTCGGATAACTTGTGGCGGCATTATCTAAATAAATCATTAGAAAATCCCAGCCATCAAATCATTGTTTTATGATTTAGAAATAGCTGAGATTACTCACTTCCTTTCAAATTTACATTTGTTGATACGCTTATTTTAATCCTTTCTAAATATCTTATAAACAAAAGATTTATTACGCTCCTTATTCAATTCCTCTTGAAGTAATTCCTTTTCTCTACTTGTTTCCTCCAAGCTTCTTTCAATTTCTCTATTTCTTAAATTATACTTAGATAGCTTATACTCAAGCTCTATTACCCTGTCAATCTCCCTCTTAAGCTGCAATTTAATATTCTCAACTTCATTATAAGATGACATCTGTGATTCCAAAAGTTTGTCGCACCGCTCCTCTAATTTTTTATTTTGGCTCACAAGCTTTCTATAACCTTCCTCCATTTGCCCTATATTTTTTCTTTTTTCCTCTAATTCCCCTTTAAGCTCTTCAATTCTACTTTTAAGTTTTCTATTTACTCTTTCCAATGTATTTAGATTATCTTTTAAGGTCTGTACAATATTTTCTGTACTATCTTTTGAGTAAACAGTGTTTGCTTCTGAATAGTCCTCTATAAAATCAGAGTTAAAAATACTCTCCGGCAAATACAATTTTAAATTGGGTATTTGAGTAGCAAATACTCTCTTAAACTTACCAGATGCCTCTGTTGATAAGCCCGTTGAATAATTATATACTGAAACATCTTTGTCAACGTTAATATTTAATTTTTTTGGTGAACTCCATTCCTCTTCTAATATCGAACATAGAATGTCATCATCACACTGCCATTGTGCACATAATAAATCATTGGATATACATAAGGTTGGGTTTTTAACTTCTTTAATGCTCTCACAAACCTTTTTTATATTTATTTTTTCATTATCATTAATTAAAGCATATTCCAATAAATACTTTGATTTTTCCCTTGAAATATTCAATATTTGAATTTTCTTGCCATTACAAAGATAATAAAACTCAACATTATTTCCATTTATGCTATATAATCTTTTAGGTGTACTCCACTTATGTTCACTGTATTCGCAAAACCGCAGACTAACTCCATTGTGCTCTACGCCAGCAAAAATCAAGAAAAATCGATCACCATCTACTACCTCCACTTGATAATACTTAAATATATTCGGTGATGTATTAATGGAACTTACAATATTTGTTTCTATATTTTTATTTTCATTCCAGCTATAATGCACAATTTGAGCCATATCTTTCTCATCAGAATTATGAAGGATAAAAAAGATATGCATCATATTTTTCACAATAATCAAACTAAGTTCACTAATATCATAGCCTTCCTTTTTGAAATTATAAAGATTTTTACCTAACCACTGTCCCTTGTCCCATTTACAGTACTTGAGAATCCCATCCCTATTGGAATAGATAATATGAATAATTTCATCCTCGTCTATTTCAATAGAGTACTCAATTACGTCAAAGTCTATCTTAGTTTCTTTAGTCCATTTTCCATCGCCGTACATTATGCTATAAACTAGTTCACCATACTTGTTTATGAAAAACTTCCATAAATTATTAGTCCTGTCCCTAAAAATCCAACTCTCAACACCCAATTTAATCTCACCTCACTATTTGAATTATATTTTTATAATAAAGTATATATACCTGAATTTAGTCTTAAGATTTTGTCACACAATTTTTGCACCATCATATTATATAATGTAGCGAAAATATATAGTTTTTTATTTATATTCATATAAGGAGGAAAATTTATGGGTATTTCTCATGAAGAATTTATACCACGCCCTGGAATTGTCAATAAACCAGGTCGCCTTCCCGACCCATGTGAATTGGTGTGTATTGAAGTTCCTAAAATATTTGATCAGTGTTTAATAAAGAGATGTCTTGTATATGCCGAAGGACCCGATACAAATTCATCCGATGAAGAACTTAGAAGCAATCCTTTAAATAATATAAGAAGATTTATAGGCTGCCGTGATTTTAACATCACGCTTCTAGATGTGGATAAAATACCAATAAGAGATAGACCTGGGTATAAGAGAGTAATTATTAATTTTAGAATATCTTTTTACGCTGACTATCAAGATAATTTAGGAAATACCCAGTCAGAATTCTATGAAATTAATAGAACCGAAATTATTTCACGCCTTTATTGTCCTGACTCATTAGCACAAGTATCAGCAAGCTTTGTACCTGTAAAGCATGCAAGCGACCTAGACCAATGTATAATAAAACTTGAATTAGTTGCAGAGTGTTTAGATGATTTAATTACTCAAGATTGTAATAATAACACTGTACTGGATATAACGCTAGGATTTCATCTTGTAGTGAAATGTGAACTAGTTGTTCAGCTACTTATCCCAACATATGATTATTGTCCTATACCAAAACCTTGTGAAGATGATCCAATAGAAGATCCTTGCGAAAGATTTAATAGATTACCTGTACCACAGTTCTATCCCGATAATAATCTTGAACCTCTATTCCCTGATGATGATGATGATGAAGATAATTTAGATAGCAACGATTTTTAAATAGTAGGACATATTCAGCTTAATTACTTATTATTTTTTAATATAAAAAGGCAAGTATGCTAACATCCATCTAAAAGGTTGTTAAATACTTGCCATTTTTATTTTGTAAATAGCTGTTACCAAGATCTATTTGACATTTGCCTTTTTCACAGCCACTTCAATTTTCTTTTTATATGCTGCCAATTCTATTTGACTTTCCATATATTTTTTTTCTAAATCTAAAATCTTATATTTATATGATTGCATATTAAATTTTAACTCTTTATTTTCTTCTTTTAGGGCTTTGGTCTTATCCATATATTTTTTAGTTTCCTGCTGCATTAAAATAATCTGCTCATTTAAGTTTACTATTTCAATTTCTTTTTCACTTACGTCACCACTAACAGCTTTTTCCTTTAACTCATTACTCAATTCAAGGTTTTCTTGCTCAAGCTTCTCAATTTGTTCCTTTAACAGGTTAATTTCACTTGTTTGGCTAATTTCCTTCTGAACATACTCCTCGATTTTATCCGATAAATTTTCATTGTTGATATTATGTTTTTGCATCTCATCCGCCAAATTTAATGCTGTAAGTATTGATGCAGAGGCAGTATCCAATCTTGGATTGTTCTCCATTATATTTCTAATCTTTCTATCTACATAATTTGCTACTGTATGCAAATATTCTTCCTTTTCATTTCCCTTTAATGTATATTCAGCCCCATTAATCCTTATAGTTACCTTATTCTCCATATTACACCTCTTAGATACAATAATATAGCAGAGCAAAGTTATACATAATAATATTTATACAATAATTCCGTAACCTCTACTACATATTTATATTTTATCAAAAATAAATACATAATTCTACTTTCTTTAATACTTATATTATTATTTTAGTAGCAAACAAGAAAGACTCCTAACACTAATATAGTAAAATATTAGTATTAGGAGGTTAATTCTTTAAGTTTATCTAAGTTGTGCTCCAAGTTGGAATTCTAAGGCTCTTAATATCTTATCATGTACCTTAGTTACTTCTTTATCTGTTAATGTTCTATCTTCGGCTCTATATAAGATTGAGTAAGCGACACTTTTCATTCCGTCTGGAATTTGCTTTCCTTTATAAACATCGAATAATTTAACATCTTCAAGTATGCTGCCACCTTGTTTTCTTATTATATCTTCAATCTGCTGCACTAGCACTTCATCCTTAACCAATAGTGCTATATCTCTATCCACTGCTGGGAATTTTGGCAGCGCCTTATACTTTCTTTCCAAATTTGCATTTGCAAAAAGAATATCAAGATTGATTTCTGCTATATAACATCTTTCATCCATTCCATAATTATCATTTACATCAGGGTGGATTTCTCCAACAATTCCCATATATTGTTTTTTAATACTAACTGCTGCAGTTTTTCCGGGATGGAAAGTTGGATTTTCACTTTCACGAGCAAAAGTGGCATTGTTTATTCCTAAAACACCAAGTATATTCTCTACAACTCCTTTTAGATCTAAATAATCACAATCTCCATACATACCGATTGTTACTATATTTCTTTCTTCTGGTATCTTATTAGCATCTTCATTTGGTATGTATACTTTTCCAATTTCAAATAATCTAGCTGCTGAATTGTTTCTTGAATAATTTCTTGCAAGTGACTCCATCATTGAATGTATACTAGTAGTTCTCATTATGCTAAAGTCTTCACCTAATGGATTTTTAATAGCAATTGCATTTCTTAAACTGCTATCTTCTGATAAAAGTATCTTATCAAAAATTTTCGGACTAACAAAAGAGTAACTTATAGATTCATTTAAACCACTTGATAGTAAAGCTTCAATTACTAAATCATTAAGATATTGATTCTTATGCTTTCCTGTTCTTACGCTGCTTACCTTAATCAAAGTAGATGGAACATTGTTGTACCCATATATTCTTGCCACTTCTTCAGCTACATCTTCCTTTATATTTACGTCACATCTAAAAGTAGGAACGAAAATATGAAGTATATCTTCATTTATTTCTGTTTTTAAATCAAGTCTGTCTAAGCATGCTTTCATTTCTTCTTTAGAAACATTTAATCCTAGAAAACTATTAACCCAATTATAGTCTACATCCAAAGTATGTGGTTCAAGTTTTTCAGGGTAAACATCAATAGTACCTTCCATTATTTCTCCAGCACCTAATTCTTCTACTAGGTTACATGCTCTATCCATCGCTGTTTCAATTAAATTAGGATCTAGATCCTTCTCAAATCTTCCTGAAGCCTCTGTTCTTAATCCAAGATTTTTTGATGATATTCTTATATTTGTTCCATCAAAATTTGCACATTCAAATATTATACCGGTGGTATCTTCTTTCACTTCAGAATTTAATCCGCCCATTATTCCAGCTATACCAACTGTTCTGTCTCCATCTTTTATATTCAGAATCTGAGAATTTAATTCTCTCTCAACTCCATCTAAAGTTGTAAACTTTTCTCCATCCTTTGCTCTTTCTACAGCTATAGTGTTTGAAGTTATTTCTCGAACATCAAAAGCATGCATTGGCTGCCCAAGCTCTAGCATAACAAAGTTTGTTATGTCTACTATATTGTTTATAGGTCTTACTCCAGCTTGAATTAATCTCTCTTGCATCCAAGCAGGTGAATCTTGTATTTTTATATTTTTAACTCCACGCGCCATGTATCTTTTGCATAATTTATCTTTAATTTCTACTTTTAAATTATCCTCTATATTGTCTTTGCATTTTGCATTAAAATTTAAATCGGGCATAGTGTATTTTAAGTCCAATGTAGCAGCGGTTTCTCTTGCTATTCCTACTACGCTTAAACAATCTGGTCTATTTGAAGTAATTTCGAAATCTATTACTGAATTATCAAGACCAAGCACTTCTTTAATATCTTTTCCAATTGGAGTGTCTGCTGGAAGTATCATTAATCCATGTACTTGTTCCTCTGTAGCAATTCCAAGTTCCTCTTCTGAACACATCATTCCATTTGATACAATACCTCTTAATTTACCTTTTTTAATTTTTAAACCACCAGGTAAACTTGAACCATGAAGAGCTACAGGAACTATATCCTGTTCCTTCATATTATTTGCCCCTGTCACTATTTGAACAGGTTCTTTTTCTCCAACTTCCACTTGGCATATTACAAGTTTTTCTGCATCAGGATGTTGTTCAATTTTTAATATTTTACCTGTAACTACATTCTGTATTTCGTCTCCAGATGTTATAATCTCCTCAACCTTTGATCCTGAAAGAGTAAGTGCGTCCCCAAGTTCGTTTGGTGATACATTTACATTCACATAATCTTTAAGCCATTTATAAGGTACTTTCATCTTATTTCCTCCTAAACAAATTATTCACAAGTCTCTATCAATAGTTATAACTAAAATTGGTTTAAAAATCTCATATCACTTTCATAAAGCTGTCTTATATCATCAATTCCGTACTTTTGCATAACCATTCTGTCAAGGCCAAATCCAAAGGCAAATCCGCTGTAAACCTCTGGGTCTATACCACAATTTCTTAATACTTGTGGATGAACCATTCCGCAGCCTAATATTTCCATCCATCCTTCTCCTTTACATACTCTGCAGCCTTTGCCGCCGCATACAAAGCATGTAGCATCCATTTCTGCTGAAGGTTCAGTGAATGGGAAATGATGTGGTCTGAATTTTGTATTCATGCCTTCTCCAAACATTTTCTTTATGAACATTTCTAAAGTTCCTTTTAAATCAGCAAAGGTAATTCCCTTATCTATAACTAAACCTTCAACTTGATAAAATATTGGTGAATGTGTAGCATCTACAGCATCAGAACGATAAACCTTACCTGGAGATATCATCTTAATAGGTGGTTTTTGATTAAGCATAGTTCTTATTTGCACTGGTGATGTTTGCGTTCTAAGGACTATATTATCATTTATGTAAAATGTATCTTGCTCTCCTCTTGCAGGGTGGTTTTTGGGAATATTCAACATTTCAAAATTATATTGATCATATTCAACCTCTGGACCCTCTTCTATTGTGAATCCCATATTGATGAATATTTCCTCAATGCTTCTTAGCGTTAAATCTATTGGATGTCTATGACCAATAGTCTGTTTTTTACCTGGCATAGATATATCAATAATTTCGCTTTTTAGTTTGTTTTCTTTTTCTACTGATTTTATTTTCTCTGCAGCTTCTGTTATGAAATTTTCAAGGCTATCTCTTACTTCATTAGCAATTTTACCTATTACTGGTCTTTCCTCTGCAGATAGCCCTCCCATACCTTTAAGTATTTGAGTTAATTCCCCCTTCTTTCCAAGGTACTTAACTCTTAAGCCTTCAAGTTCTGCTTTATTAACAGCCTCTTTTAATTCCTTTAGTGCCTCATTTTTTATAGCCTCTAATTTTTCCTTCATTCTATATACTCCCTTCATAAAGTAATTTGCAGGATTTGGGCAAACAAAAAACCGCCCCAGAAAGGGACGGATAATTACCGCGGTACCACCCTGATTGACATGAATATTTATGTCCTCTCAAACAAATATATCGGTTCTAACCGCCTTATGCTACTATTTATTTCACACAAGGAGCTCCAGAGTGAACTTCATTATAATATTTTCATAAAAAGACTTTCAGTCTATGGTCTTTTCTCCCTGAAAGAAATAACTATAACTACTCTCTCCATCAACACTTATTATTCCTTTATAAGACTATTTTAACAAATAGGTCAAATACTATTATAATCATTTTATAATACAATTTCAAATATTTTTTTGTCTTACAATTTCAAACATCATTACCGAAGCAGCTACAGCTACATTTAGTGACTCTACATCACCTGGCATAGGTATTTTTACCTTACCATCAGCTAATACATAGATTTCATCACTTATGCCTTTTCCTTCGTTACCTACAGCAATTATTACCTTACCCCTCATATCTAAATCATAAAAATTATCATTTGTTTCAAGAGAACTCACAATTAGTTTAAATCCAGAAGTCTTTAATGACTTTAATACTGACAAATCTAAATCCTCAATGATTGGTATCTTAAATATAGAGCCCATAGTTGAACGAAGGGTCTTTTCATTATATATGTCAACTGTACCTTTTGTTATAATTACTCCAAGAGCTCCAGCTGCATTGGCAGTTCTAATTATAGTTCCCATATTCCCTGGATCCTGCAGCTTATCAGCTAATACATAAAATCCTTCAGAATGATTTACATCTACTATCTTATTTTCTACTACAGCTGCTATTCCCTGCGGATTTTCAGTGGAACATATACTTCTAACTATGCTATCCGAAGCCCATATAACTTTAGTATTACTTTTTAATTTACTTGATATGTTGAAGTTTTCCCATCTATCCTTACATTTATCACTGATTATCACTGTAGGCACTTCAAAATTGGAGTCTAATGCTTCACTTACAAATCTGAAACCTTCAACCAGAAACCGATTTGATTGAACCCTGAATTTCTTTTCATTAAGTTTTTTTATTTCCTTAATCAGAGCATTATCTTTACTTGTAATCACATCCAATTATATTCACCCTTTTACAAAAAATCTGCTTAATTATAGAGTAAAAAAATGCAGCCTTAAGCTGCATTTTATGTATTAAGCGTTTAATTGTTTCTTAGCTATTTCAACTAATTCAGTAAATGCTTTAGGGTCATTGATAGCTATTTCTGAAAGCATCTTTCTGTTGATATCTATTCCAGCTAATTTTATTCCATTCATGAATTTTGAGTAAGAAAGATTGTTTAATCTTGATGCAGCATTTATTCTTGCTATCCAAAGCTTTCTAAAATCTCTCTTTTTTAATCTTCTTCCAACATAAGCATTTCTTAATGCTCTTATAACTGATTCATTAGCTGTTCTAAATAACTTGCTCTTTCCACCATAGTAGCCTTTTGCAAGCTTTAATATTTTTTTATGTTTTTTACGAGCGTTGACAGCTCTCTTTACTCTTGCCATTTAAAAAACCTCCTCGAATACCACA
>JAUZPI010000109.1 GCA_030706015.1 Bacillota bacterium | reverse complement strand
TCCAACAACCTTACGGTTTAACTTCTTGCCAGAATTTTTTAATCCTAAAAAGTGATTTGCTTGTTCAACTGAATAATATCTATGGCCGCTTTCTGCCACATGGTGTGGCTTTAATGTTCCGTTTTTATCCCAATTTCTTAAAGTCTGCTCAGTTTTTCCAATTAGCTCAGCAAACTCTCCAATAGCATAATATTTCATATTTATCACCCAAATATATTATGCACGTAGTTAATTATAAAAATTCATTATTTATTTATAAATTTTTATATCTATAGATTAACTGTTGTTAGCCTCCTTATTTTATTAAACCGTTTACAATATTTTTGATTTAATTAAGCTTTGAAAGCATTCATATGTATTGAGATGCTCTTTACATGAACTATTATATTGCACATAGCAAAGTTAAACCATTTAATAATGACTTGAAAAAATGTTATAATGTCTTATAGTAGTTTAAACAGAGGAGATAAAATTATGATTTGTTTCAAGCCTAAGAATGATAATATGAATTTAGAACTAAATGTTGATATAAAACTGTACTATTGTGGTACTGGAGATTGCGAGAATAATTTTTCCTGGGGACCAGGGATTAAGGATCACTACAAGCTTCATTATGTGCATAAGGGAAAAGGAATATTCAAAATGGGGGATGTCACCTATGAAGTATTTGAGGGAGAAGGTTTTTTAATTTGCCCTAATGTATTGGTGTCCTATAAATCAGCTTCAGAGGAGCCCTGGGATTATTCATGGGTTGCTTTTAATGGGGTCAATGCTGAAGCATACCTTAACCGTGCAAATCTTAATTTAAATAAACCAATATTTAAATGTGATAATAACCATATTAATGATTGCTTTCATGCGATTTTTAATTCTATAGGGTGTGAAAAGTCTATGGATCTAAAAGCATTAAGCTCTTTTTACGATTTATTATCAACTATAATAGAGCAATCAAGCTCAGATAATTCAAGCAGCGGAACTAAACATAAGGATGTATATATTAAGCAGGCGATTGAATTTATAAATACCAATTATTCAAGAAAAATAAGTGTAGATGAAATGGCCAATTATGTTGGAATAAACAGAAAGTATCTATATAAGATTTTCTTGGATATATTAAATGTTTCTCCACAAAACTACCTCATAAACTTTAGGCTTAAAAAGGCCTGCTATTTGCTTACGAACTCAGATTTATCTATAGTTGAAATATCTAACTCAGTAGGTTATGCAGATCCATTTTTATTTTCAAAGGTTTTTAAGAAATATAGGGGGATTTCTCCTAAGAACTATAGAATTAATAGTGCAAGCTAAATTAACAAGTTATTAATTTTTAGGATGAGATTTTCTGTAGGGGTTACAGGCTTTAGAGAAAAATAAAGCAAGGATGTTGGGCTACTATGTTATAATATTTTTAGGTGAATTGGATAATAATTTAGGTAATAGAAACAATTTTTATAACGGAAGTGCGGTTGGGGGTTTATGAAAAAGAGATTTAACAGTACGGGAGTTTGTATTTCAAGAAAACATTATATGGTAGATATAAGTGAAAAGCTTGAGCAGATTAGAGAACTTATAGATAATGAGTTTTATTTTACAATAAATAGGCCGAGGCAATACGGTAAAACAACGACCTTAAGTGAGCTTGTAAATCTTCTTGAATCTGAATATCTTGTCAGCAGCATAAGTTTTGAAGGAATTGGTGATAAAATTTTTCAAGATGAAGAGGAGTTTTCCAAGGTTTTTATTGAATTACTTAGTGAAAGTATAGAATTAACTCATGAAGAGCAAAGCAAAAGACTTTTATCTATGGTTAAAGATATACATAATATTAAAGATTTGTCTAAAGCAATAACAAACTTCGTAAGAAATTCTTCTAGAGAAGTTATCTTATTCATAGATGAAGTAGATAAAAGTTCTAATAACCAATTGTTTTTAAGCTTTATAGGCATGCTTAGAAATAAATATCTGGCTAGAGAACTTGGTAAGGATTATACCTTTAAGTCTGTTGTCTTGGTTGGAGTTCATGATATTAAAAGCTTAAAATTAAAGCTTAGAAATGAAGAAGAGACAAAGTATAATTCTCCTTGGAATATAGCAGTAGATTTTCACGTGGATATGAGCTTTTCACCAAAAGAAATAAGCACTATGCTTCAGGAGTATTGTGAAGATAATAAGATAACTATGAACATTAAAGGGATAAGTGAAGAATTATACTTTTATACAAGAGGATATCCTTTTTTAGTTAGCAAGCTATGTCAAATTATTGATGAAAGATTTAATAAAGATAACAAGATTCCTTGGACTGAGGATGAAATTAGAAAAGCTGTTAAATCACTTAATGAAGAAGTGAACACCTTGTTTGACAGCATAATTATAAATCTGGAAAATAATCATGAACTCTATGAGTTAGCTAGAAGGATTTTAATTGAAGGAGAGCAGGTAGTTTTTAACCCCTTAGACCCTTTAATAAGTTTAGGATTAACATATGGTGTATTTAAAAAAGGTGAAGATGGACTTGAAATAAGTAACAAAATATTTCAAGAAGTAATATATAATTACATGATATCAAAAATGAATACCTCAGCTAGGAATATGAGTCTGTATAATATTAAGTCCAGTTTTATAAAAGAGAATAGTGAACTTGATATAGAGAAGGTACTTAGAAGGCTCCAACAATTTATGAAGGAACAATACTCAGCTAAAGATGGAGAATTCATAGAACATCATGACAGATTGTTATTTTTAGCCTTTATAAAACCGATAATCAATGGGGTTGGCTTTGATTTTAAGGAAGTTCAAATTTCCGAAGAAAAAAGATTAGATGTAGTTATAACCTATAATAATTTTAAATATATCATCGAAATGAAAATATGGAGAGGAATTCAATACCATGAACAAGGATTGAATCAGCTTAGTAATTATTTAGATATCCATGATTTGAAAAAAGGGTATTTGCTAGTTTTTAATTTTAATAAAAATAAAGAGTTCAAAGAAGATAGAAAAAATATTAATGGTAAAGATATTTTTGAGGTTTATGTATAGAATATGAAGTCTTTGTAATACACAAAGGTGTTGACAAACTAAAATATAGATGTTAATATAACTAACAATAAAGGTGATGATTGGAAATAGTAGAAATGCATTGAGTCTAAAGAGAGCCGTGTTTGGTGAGAGACGGTGACTTCAAAAGTTTTGAACTCGTCCATGAGCTGCAGCCTGAAAGAAGTAGGGTTTGCCGGAGTTCTTCCGTTACAAAGATAGACGGTGCTAGCCGTTGAAAAAGGGAATTCTTTTTTAGAATTAATAAGAGTGGTACCGCGGGTTATAAACTCGTCTCTATAAAGAGACGGGTTTTTTTGTCCTTATTTAAATTTTTACTTGGCCAAGTAGAAGTTAATTATTTCATTGGAGGTATTCATTATGGAGAGAAAAGTTATAGTATTTGACACAAGCTTAAGGGATGGAGAACAAGTTCCTGGAGCAAAACTTAACATAAATGAGAAACTTGAAATAGCATATCAATTAAAGAATTTAAATGTAGATATTATAGAGGCAGGTTTTCCAGCTTCTTCAGCAGGTGATTTCAAAGCTGTAGAAACAATAGCTAAAAAGATAGGGGATAAAGTCAGCATTGCTGCATTGGCTAGAGCTGTAAAGGGGGATATTGATGCAGTGTACAACAGTATAAAATATGCTGAGAGACCCTTAATGCATATAGTGCTAGGCGCTTCTGATATTCATGTTGGTCAAAAATTAAAAAAGTCTAGAGAGGAGATATTAGCTCAGGGTGTAGAGGCAGTAAAATATGCGAAAACTCTATTACCACAGGTTCAATATTCAACAGAGGATGCCTCTCGTGCAGATTTTGAATATCTTTGGAGTACTATTGAAGCAGTAGTAAAGGCTGGAGCCACTATGATAAATGTTCCTGATACAGTTGGCTATGCAGTACCAGAGGAATTTGGAGAAATGATAAAGAAGTTAAATTATCGTCTAAAGAACTTGAACAGCAGCGTTATTCTAAGTGTACACTGTCATAATGACACTGGACTTGCTACAGCGAATACTTTAGCTGCCATAAAGAATGGAGCGGATAAGGTAGAATGTACTATCAATGGAATCGGCGAGAGAGCTGGCAATGCTTCCTTAGAAGAGGTTGTTATGGGACTAAAACTACGCAAAGATTATTATGATGCTTATACCAGCATTGTTACTCCAGAAATTAAAAAGACTTCTCAGCTTGTTAGCTATTTAATGGGACTTGAGGTTCAAGTAAATAAGGCTATAGTTGGGGAAAATGCATTTTCCCACTCATCAGGAATACACCAAGATGGAATTTTAAAGTCTCGTGATGCTTATGAAGTAATACATCCTGAGGATGTGGGAGTAGATTCTATGGAATTAGTGCTTACCGCTCGTTCTGGACGCCATGCTTTAAAAAATGCTCTTGAGAAAGTAGGGTTTGGTAAATTTTCAGAAGAGGAGTTTGAAAAAATCAACACTAGCTTTCTTGAACTTGCTGATTTAAAAAAGGAAGTATACGATTATGATCTTTACTATATTGTTGAGAAAAGCGTAGGCAACGAGAAGTTTAATGATATTTTGGAAACAAAAAACATGCTTTATGAATTGGTTGATTTGCAGGTTGTAAGCAACAGTATATTCCCATCTGCTAGTGTAAAATTAAAGAGAGGCAATGAAGTTTTTAAAAGCAGCAGTGTAGGTAATGGAGCTGTAGATGCACTTTATGCAGCTATAAAAGATATTGTAAATATGGACATACAACTTGATGAATATAAAATAACCAGTGTTTCAAAAGGAAAAGAAGCATTGGGAAAAGTGAGAATACAGGTAAGCTATAATGGCAAGGAGTATACAGCAAGAGCTGTAGATACAGATGTTATAAAGGCTAGTGCCCTTGCCTTTATAAGTTCAGTAAATAATATAATTATAGACAATGCAAATTCTAAGCTATAATTTTAGTGAAGCTAAAATTGATCTTTGCAAATAAGAAGTTCAACTTATTGCACTTTGTGCATGAGTTGGGCTTTTTTTAATCTTATGACAAAATATAAATCCTATCAATATTGAAAAATATATATTTATTAATTAAAAACCAACGATAATTAAATGTAATTAAAATCACATAAGAAAAGGGGAGAATAAAAAGTGAGACTTAAAAACATGAAATTAATAACTAAGCTTATTCTGGGATTTGGAGTGATTTTGGCATTAATTATAGGAATATGTTCTTTTACTATGTTTAAGATAAATACTATTAATACTTCTTTTGTAGAAGTTACAAAAGTGGATAATCAAAGAATTCAACTGGCGTATTCGATGAGAGCAGATATAAATAGAGTGGCAATAAGTATTAGAAATCTAGCTATTGATGAAAATGCAGATTATATAAGTTCCCAAAAGAAGATAATAGATGATAAATTAGCTGATTACAAAGCAAAAAAAGAAGAATTGGGAAAACTAATGACTACTGATAGTGATAAAAAATTATTTTCATCAATTCAGGATGCTGAAGATAAAGCTATGCCAGTATTTAATCAATCCATACAAATAGGTTCTAAAATAGATGTAAGTACTAATGAATTACAGAACATAATTAATAATTTGGAGGAGCCACAAAACAATTGGCTTTCAAGTCTACAAGACACAATTGATTTTGCCAATAAGATTGCAAATGATAAGGGTGCTGAGGTAAACGGTTTAAGTGGAAGCTTATACACTTTATTAAGTACGGTTTCAGTGGTAAGTGTGCTTATAATTGTTGCATTTGTATATATAATTATTAGAGGTATTAGAGCGCAACTTAAAGGACTTTCTCAAATATCTGAAAAGATTTCAAAGGGAGATTTTACTTTCCAGTTACACATTAATTCAGAGGATGAAATAGGACAAGCAGTAAAGGGCCTAAATGAAGCAATAAAAACGCTAAAAACTACCATGGGCACGGTAAAAGATGAGAGCTTAAATATGGTTGAAAGCATACAGAAAACTGACGAAATGTTTAATGATGTTAATTCTCAAATTCAGCAGGTTTCTGCTGCTACGGAAGAAATTTCAGCTGGAATGGAACAATCTTCAGCTGCAGTTGAAGAAGTAGCTTCTATGTCAGCTACAGTAAAAGAAGATGTTAATAACTCAGCTGTAAAGGCTAAAGAAGGGTTAAAGGTAGCGCTGGAGATACAGAAAAAAGCTGATCAGGTAAATGCAAATTCCTTAAAGTCAAAGGAGATTGCTGAAAATATTTATACACAATCTAAGGTAAAACTAGAGACAGCAATAGAAGAATCAAAGGTTGTTCAAAATATATCAGAAATGGCAGATAGTATTTTACAAATCTCTGAGCAAACTAATCTATTAGCTCTAAACGCAGCTATTGAAGCGGCAAGAGCAGGGGAGCATGGAAAAGGATTTGCAGTGGTTGCAGAAGAAGTTCGTAAGCTTGCAGAACAATCTTCAGAGGCAGTTAGCGAGATTCAGGAAAATGTTAAGAAGGTCTTAAAAGCAGTACAAGATTTATCTAGTTCCTCTAGAGATGTTTTAGGATTCATAGAAAAAGATGTAATGAAGGATTATGCAGATTTAGTAAATATAAGTGTACAGTATAAAAACGATGGAGACACTGTTAAGAACATTGTAGAAAATCTTGCAGAAATATCGGAGAATATTTCAAATTCAGTGGATCAGATAGCAAGGAGCATGGAAGAGGTTGCTACTTCTGTAACTGAAGTTACCAAAACTTCAGCAGAAATTGCGGATAGTATAACCAATGTTACAGCGCACACCGATTCAATTTCTCAGGAAACCTCAAGGAATGCTGAGGGCGCAGAAAAATTAATGGGTATTATAGACCAGTTTAAAATACAATAACAATAAACTATGGCACTGCAGCTAAGCTTGAGTTTTGAAAGCTAAGTACAGTGCCTTCTTATTAATAAGCTGTAGTAGATTTAAATAAGGTATACAGCATCTCGCCGCATTTATCAATATATAAATTGGTATCCTTTACGGTGTCATCATAAAGGATTTTATGACATACATCGTCTACAAGGAGAATTGAGTAATGGGCAAAAATCTTAAGATCCTCTTCACTTTTAAAAGAAGTGGATACTAGTTTAGATATTTCCTCTACTTTTTTAACACGACTAGCCTCTAGTTCATTGACTAGATTGCCAATATCTTCATCTAAAAGAGATAAAGCCTCCAATTCATCATGATAGGTTTTAGAAAAATTATGATAGTTCATCATTAATTTTATAAAAGAGCCAAATAAAGCTTTTATAGCTTCGTGATCTTCTGGATTGAAATTATTATTCTGTATCCAAAAATCTTCAGTTGGAGGGAAAAAACTATCAAAGACTCTTCTAATAACCTGAAGGTAGATATCCTTTTTATCTTCAAAATAGGCGTATACAGAGCCAGTAGCAACACCAGCTTCTTTTGCAATATCTGCAGTGGTAGTATTATAATACCCTTTTTCATTAAAAAGCTTATAACCTGCATCAACGATTTTTTCGATTTTTTCTAGAGCCCTTTTTTGGGTGGGTTTTCGCGTTTTTCTTTCCATTATTATCACCTAATATAATAGTATACCAGTAAAAAGTATAAAGTCAATAATGTGAAATTTGTTTCATATTATTGACTTTTCTATTTTTGCTTGGTAATATATGAATGTGAAGTTGATTTCATGTTTTAATTTTAGTATATTGGAAATAAAGGAGAGATAATTATGAGTAAAAAAGAAAAAATATTAGCATTTATAGCATTGGCAATAGCTTGTTTTTTAACAGTATTAGATTCAACTATAGTAAATGTATCACTGCCAGCTATGGCAAACTACTTCAATACAAGTATTACGGGCATATCCTGGGTAAGTACAGCCTATTTGATTCCATTTTCAGCACTGCTTATTAATTTCTCTAAGATAGCAGATATCTTTGGAAGAAAGAAATTATTTTTGATTGGACTTGTTGTTTTTGGACTTTCATCAATTTGCTGTGGATTATCTACGTCATTAACGATGATCATATCATTTAGAATTATTCAAGGAGTTGGTGCAGCAATATTAACTCCATTGGCTATTCCTCTAGCTATAGAGTTATTTGGCAAAGAGGCTATGGGTAAATTAGGGGTTATCATTGGAATGATCATAGCAATATCTGCAGCTTCTGGACCTGTTGTTGGGGGTGTACTAAATGAAGCCTTTGGATTCAAGGCAATATTCTATGTAAATGTACCATTTATTATAGTTTCATTAGTACTCGGAAAAGTGTATGTTAAGGAATGTTATGACAGTACAATAGAAAAGAAGATAGACCTAATTGGTTCTGTTCTTTTGGCTTATGGCTTAGGAGCCTTAACTTTCTTCCTTGTAAAAGGAAATGATTATGGCTGGGGCAGCACTAAAATGTTAGCTTTAATAATAACTTCTGTAGTCTCAATAGTTGCTTTTCTAATATATGAAAGAAGCGTAAAAAGTCCTATGGTTGAGTTTGGGTTATTCAGAGCAAAGAGTTTTACTGCATCCATTATTTTAGTTGCAATAATATTCTTTGCTTATATGCCTATAACATATCTAATGAATTTTTACTTGGAAAATCAGCTGGGATACACTGTTTTACAATCAGGGCTTAGAATTGGAATAATAAGTGCAACTTCATTTTTTATGGCACCAATCTTTAATGTAGTTTCAAATAAAACTTCCATAAGAGTAACCTCATTTATAGCTGTTGTTTTTGTAGGTTCAGGAAACTTAATATTCCATTACTTAAACAGTTCAAATAATATGAAGATAATTTATATTGCATTTGTTTTAATGGGATTAGGGGTTGGAGCAACTACACCATTGTATAAAAGTGCTTTTGATGAGATCAGTGAAGATAAGAATGGTATGGCTTCAGGTATATTAAATAGCCTAAGGCAGTTAACAGCTTGCTTAGCTATTGCATTAGTATCAACATTAAGCACTCATTTTACCAGCATAGCTGTGGATAATACTAAAAACAAAATTGTGGATAAAATCAACCAAAACACTGTACTTGAGCAGCAGGTAAAAGATAGTTTAAGCACAAAAATTAAAACTGCAAAATCTGATAGCGGAAATGGATTTTCAAAAGAAGCGGTTCACAAATTAATGCAGCAGCAGGAAAAGGTAGCATTGGCAGCTGTCCCTGCTAATATGAAAACTGCAGTTACAAAGAAATTCGAGGCTCAAGAAAAGCAAATTTACAATATAGTAGATGAAGCTGAAGTTATTAAAAATGATGAAAGCAATAAAGTATATAATAAATGCTATTTAATCACTGGAATAATAGCTCTGTTTGGATTAATTGCAGTACCTTTCAACAGAAAAAAAGAAACAGATGCTGCAGAATCTGCAGAAAAGGCTACAGCATAAAAGAACCCTTCCAAGCCTCCCTTGGAAGGGTGTTTTATTAATACTTTTATGCTTTGAAGGTGCTGAGCAATCTTAAATAATGATTTGCTTCTCTGGTTACATGGTCTGCCAAGAGGGCAGGCATAATAGCTTTTATCTTACAAGCAACTAAACCCTCTGTTCCTTGCCTTTTAAAGTTTCTCAAATCAGTAACAAGTTCACGGCTTTCATTTGTTACAGTGGTCAGGTTAGTTGGATTATTACGAAGAGCTACTGTAGCAGCTTCAAGTGCATCAAGCCTATCTGCAAAATTATCAGCAGTTTTAAATAGCTTAGTTTCCGAAGGATCTAGGTAACCTCTTATGAATTTGGCATGTTCATCCATTATTTCATTCCAGAAAATTTCTTGTTCTATGATTCCCTTTACTGAAATATCTTCTGCTTGTTTATTTTCAAGGCTATTAAGTAAACCTACGTATGCACGAGCTTCTCTTGTAACATGATCAAGATTTGTTGGATAAACAAAACTAAAGGCCTTGCAGGTTAAAATCTGTCTAAGTAAATTACTTTGGAAGTTTATAGCTGAAGTTACCTGTCTAATTATTTCTCGATTTAATGCTGATACCTGCTGAACAATATTTCCACCTTGTCTATAGAAGTCTCTGTAACCCAAATTGGTTTCTTGTACAGTTATGGCGGTGTTAACAGGAATACCTGTCAATGCTTGAACTTCTTTCTCTGCTGGAAGGGTTAAGTTTGTAACTAATTCGGAAGAATTCATAACTTCAGAGCTTATATTACCGTGGGATAATGCTAATGTTCTGGAAAGCAGTCTTTCTAAACTATTCTTCATTGAAACAAATTGGGCTGAAGTAGGAGCATATTTTGCGGGTAAGGATGCAGCGGCGAAGATAGCATGTTCTTTCACAATTCTTAGAAAAAATAGGTTAGCCTCTAAGGATAGCCTTACATATTGCTCATTTGAAATCATAATTCCCTCTCTTATAAAATATATCACAATGATTATAATATGATATTTTGTAATTATTGTTACCATATAAAAATAGTTGAAAAGTTAATCGTACATAAATAGAAAACCCCATGACTGCAAAGTCATGGGGTACTTTCTCTTAGTAAATACTCCAAAATACCGTTACCCCTATTTTGACACCTATCTCTCGATAGGGGGATGCCTTCACAGAAGTGTCAATCGCCTTCAATGCCGTAAAAGGACTCACAAGTAGGTACATTTCTTCATCTAAATATTAGGCTTCCAACGTATAAATGTAGGTTCAAAATAAGAGTTTGGCGCATATTCCAGAGTTGGCAATGCAAGAGAATTAGTATTTGTAATGCTCGTTGTTTGCCGATGAGATAATAATACTACGACTTTATAAATATTTCAACAGATAGTTTTGAGGGAATTGTAGGAATATTCGAATTTGTCTGCTAAATGCTAACGTATACGACATAGATAACGATTTCTCCTAAAGAAATCAGAGTTGCAATAATCAGATATATAAGATAAAAGCTATCTAATATGATATTAATCAATAGATAGCTTCGTTAAATAGAGATAATTTATCTAATCTAAGGGAACTAAAAGTAAATATCTGAGAACTCAATTGTAGCAGCCTGTATAAGACGATTATCCATCAAATCTACTATTTTACCTTTTATAGGTTCCTCTACAGCCTTTTCATCAGGCAGTGAAATAGTAAAGGTACTTCCATAATTAATTCTACTCTTTAATGATATACTGCCGCCCAAAGCTTCAACAAAGCGTTTTACTAAGGATAGACCAATTCCTGTGCCTTCTGCTTGTCTTGATAGGGAACTATCAACTTGTCCAAAACGCTCAAATATTATATCTGCTTTATCCTTTGGAATACCTATTCCTTCATCTCTAACATCAATGCAGATTCTGCCCTTATTGGAGTATAAGCTTACAGTGATACATTTCCCTTCTGGGGTAAACTTTATGGCATTGGAAAGTAAATTCAAAAGAATTCGTTCGTATTTTTCATCATCAATACCTATAACTTTTTTATCAATTGAAGATACAAAGCTTATGGTCACACCTTTTTGAGAGGAATAGGTTTGTACAGATTCAGTAATAGCTTTTGTTAAAAATACTATATTTATATTCTTTTTATAAATTTTAATACGACCGGCATCAGCACGGGTAATATCTAAAAGATTATTTACCAGCCTTTGCTGCCTGAAACAATTTTGCTTAATAGGACGGAGATAATTTTTCAATCTATCCGATAATTCATCCTTGCAAATTAGTTCTATAGCTTGAATGGCTGTATTAATAACATTAAGAGGAGTTCTAAATTCATGAGATACAAGAGATAAAAATTCATCCTTCATTTCAATTGCATTCTCAAGAGCCTCAATTATTTTGGATTGTTCCTCTAGATGTTTCTTTGTTTGAGTCTTAGTAGTCACATCAGTAAGCATAGAAACTATATATTTGACTTCTCCATCTACTGAGATAGGGGTCAGTGAGTTATCCCAGTATCTTCCGTTCATATTTTTAACTGAGCCTTCAAACTCCTGCAAATATAAAGTTTCACCTGTAAGTGTAATATTTTTTATTAATTTTTCCGATTTGCTGCCTTCAAAGTCTGGAATTAATTGCTTTATACTGCGGCCGATACAGGTATCCTTCTTATCAAAAGGTTCACCGAACTGTTCCGCATATTTTTCATTACGTTCCAGCAAAATCAAATCGGGAGAAGTAAAAACAGCTATACCGTAATAATTATCATTAAATAGTCTTTCCAAAAACAGTGCATTACTATAAAGTCTTGAGTTGTGATTCTCAAAAAAAGAGTAGAATGTTTCATCTAAATTATCAAAAGGTATATCTAATATCATTTAATTCCTGCCGCCTTTCTATCAAGTACGTCAAAGTAACTAAAGTAAGTTATATACTTGTTTATATTACATTATTTTACACCAGAATTAGAAAATGTTCCATATGTAAACACAAAATTACACGATTAATTAGTAAAATGATTGAAAACGGACATAAGTAATCAAGTATAGCAAGCCTAAACTAGACCTGTATTATCCAATGCATAATTAGGACTAAATTTATAAGGGGCTGTCGCACTAAAAATTAGTGCGGCAGCTTTTTTGCCTAAAAAAATAAATCTCCCACTCGGAAGAGTGAAAGATTTATAGTAAAATTAATATATGGCAAAATACATTAATTTACACAAAAATTATACTTCAAATC
>JAUZPI010000108.1 GCA_030706015.1 Bacillota bacterium | reverse complement strand
CAGACAATTTAAGCGGTGTTACTAATACCTACTACTCAATTGATGGTTCTGATTACTTACAAGGTACTTCTTTCATTATCCAAAGTGAAGGAGTTCACAAAGTATCATTCTATTCAGTTGATGCTGCTGGAAATGTTGAGGTAGCTAACACAGTTGATGTTAAGATTGATAAAACTGCTCCTGTTACTACTTCCAATGCTCCTGCTAACTGGTCAAAGGATGATGTAACTATAAACTTAACTGCAGCTGATAATTTAAGTGGTGTTGCTAATACCTACTACTCAATTGATGGTTCTAATTACTTACAAGGTACTTCTTTCACCATCCAAAGCGAAGGGGTTCACAAAGTATCATTCTACTCAGTTGATACTGCTGGAAATATTGAAGCTGTCAACTCAGTTTATGTTAAAATTGATAAGACTGCTCCAACCATAGCAATGGATTTAAACAACGAGTACATGCTTGGTAGTACATTACAATTAACTTACAGTGCTAGTGATAACCTTTCTGGTATAGTTGACCAAAAGATGCTTGTTTTCGCTCCAAATGATACAACAGGAAAGCTTGTTTCTAATGGTTCAAACATTCAACTTGATAAACCTGGTGTTTATACTGTTGTTGTCACTGTGACAGATGCTGCTGGTCTAAGTACCACAATCAAAAAGCAGTTTGTTGTTTATATACCAGCTAGTATAGATGTAACTGCTAAGGTTATTAAAGGTAATAATGGAGTATTTACTGTTCGTGTTAGTCTTCCATCAGGATTTAACACACAAGATTTGAATCTTAATACAGCAACACTTAATGGTGTAAATGCTCTTACTAGCAATAACGGATATTACAATCAAGCAAAGCTTGGCCAGTTTAAATTTGAACGTTCTGATTTTAATTGGACCTCTCCTGAAGTAACAGTTGAGTTCCGCTGCTATATTAATGGCTATCTTGTAATTGGTCAAACTACCGTTAAAGTTCAAAATTAATATAAACCTAATACTTGTATAGGGATGCCTTAAAATGATATTTCAATCATTTTACAGCATCCCTTTTTCTATGAAAAATCATTCAAAACAAGCTAGTTAACCTACCTAAAACTTGGCAAAAAAATAATTTACATATCTTTTTCTTAAATTACTAAAACTATGGTTACATGATAACTAAAGGAGGCTTTTTAAGATGGATGATTACAATTACGGTGTTTTAAAATGCAGAATTGTTGAAACCACTAAAATTAAGGGACAGACTCCTCATTTTCATATTCATACTATTGCCGATGGAGTGCATTTCAGGATTTCAATAAATATTAAATCACAGCTATCTCCTTTTGATGTGCTTTATTATATAGACTATAATTTTGAAAATATACTTACAATAAAATTATCACAACTTCCTTTTGGTTTTAATCCTATAGGTGGAAATATAAAAACTGAACTAGGGCTTGATTATATTCGGGGAAATCTATTTGACTTAAAAAAACTACAACCTTTACCCGATGAATTCCCGGGACCAGATAATGATTTAAATGAAAAAATCCGTGAGATAACCCATAAAGCTCTGGAAAATCAAGAATCCATACTTTATGTATTTGGCAAAAGGTGGGGTCCCGAAGGAAAGAAAGATGAATATTTTCACTTCGCACCTAGTGATGGAATACACGACATCCATATGAACCAAGGAAATAGTGAATTTTATATGAAAAATAATCACCGCTGGCAAGACGGTGGGCTGTTTATTCACTATCTTCCAGAGAATCATTGGAATGCGTTATTTTTTGCTTTTCAGTCCCAATCCTTTCAACTGGAAAACAACCATAAAATATAAAAATATAGGAGCACCTACAATTGAAAAAATGCTTAGAGTAAAAAAAGACTTAATATATCAATTTGCATAATCGATATATTAAGTCCTTTTATTATCTTACTATTTTCCAGCTATTATCCTTTGAACAGTCCATTCTCTTCATTGACGAAAATCTTGTTTCTATAGCTTCAGTTATATCTTCTGCCATCTTTATCACCAAAGAAAGCTTTGTAGTTTGTAATATGTGGTGAGCTAAAGGTCCACTAAAAGTAACCGCTCCAGCTATGTAGAAATCCCCTATAGCAGGAAGTAATTTACCAACCCCTGCACCAGGCTTTAATCCTGAATTATTTACAAAGTAATTTCCAACAAATCTCTTATCACTTAGAGTGGAGTCTATAACTATAACAGTCTTATTATTTGGAATTTCCTTAAGCCTTTCACAGATGTTTTCTCCATTTACGGTATCTTCTAGCGTTCCTATAACATTATTATAACCTTTATTCTTAAGAAAGCTTCCAACTAATGGTCCTAAGGAATCTCCTGTTGAACGATCAGTACCAACGCAAAAAAACACTACATTATAATTCCTAATATTTGATGGTATAATTTCTTGAAGTGCCGTAGCTAAAGCATCCTTATCTAAAGGTTTATTTATGAAATCTTCCAAATTATTAATTACTGCTTTAATCATTATTACTCCCCCCTTTATTTTTCTTAGAATATATTCTATAATCGCTGCCTATATTAATATGAATATATCACCAAATTAACATATAGTAAACATTTTTAACATATATTTAACATTACGAAATAAACCCCATGCTTTTTTATAAAATCATGGGGTTTATTACTTATATATACTTTTGATTTAGTGTTATGTTTATTACTAATCATCTTTTATACTACAAATCTACTTATTTCTTTTTGCAGCCCTTCCGACATGTTTGCTAATTCTTGAGTGGCTGCTGATACCTGTTCAACAATGGCAGTCTGTTCTTGAGTTGACCCTATTACACTTTGGGCATTGCCGCTATTAGAAATTGCTATTTCATTTACCGCTGCTACTATTTCTCGCATTTGCTTTGCCTCTTCTAAGATGCTAATAATAGATTCATATACATCCTCTGTCCTTTCGCTCACATCATCAATCGCAGAAGAAATATTCTTAAATGCTTTTCCTGTTTGCTCTACAATTTGAATTCCCTGCTCTGTAGACTTAGTGCTGGTGGTCATAACTTCAACAGACCTATTAATTCCATCTTGGATTTCCTGTATCAATAATCTTATATCTGCAGATGCTTTTCCAGATGCTTCTGCCAGCTTTCTAACTTCATCTGCTACCACAGCAAACCCTTTTCCTTGTTCTCCAGCTCTTGCCGCCTCAATTGCAGCATTTAATGCTAGTAAATTAGTTTTAGTAGCGATACTTGTTATCATGGATAATATTTCTTCAATCTTTTTTGACTTTTCACTAAGATTGTTAATTGTAGCTGATGATTCCACAACCTGTGTATTAATTTCATTCATCTGAGAAATAGCATCATTTACATACTTTTCTCCCTCATGCGCCAGCTTAGAACTTCGAAGAGCAGAATCTTTTACCACTTCAATATTTTCCGAAATACTTCCCATTTGATTATGCATATCTATGGTTGAGTCATTCATCTTTTCTACATGACCATTTTGCTCATTGCTATTTATGGCAACTGTCTGGATAGAACTTGCCACCTCTGTTATGGACCTACAGGTTTCTTCTGTGCTGGCAGACAATTCTTCGGCACTGGCTGATAAGCTCTCAGCACTGATATTTATTCTATTTATCATTTCCTTAAGTTTTTGCAGGGCCTCGTTATAATAAATAGCCATCTTACTAAGTTCATCTTTCCCAGTTACCTCAATTGGTCGAGTTAAATCCCCTTTGGCAAGATATTTTATACCTTTAACTATCTTAGAAATATTCCTTGTTAATAGACCGCTAAATAAATATATTAAAGCAAAAGATAATAATAAAATTAAAAGAGTTAAAAATACGGCCTTATATAATAAATTATACATTGAAGCAAAAAACTCTTTATCAGGAGCAACAATCATTATTTTCCACTCTGTAGTGGGCAAAGTATTATATACAAGTTCGTATTTTACACCTTTAGCATTTGAAAAACTTAACTCCCCTTGAGTTTTGTTCATTTCATTAGGTGCTATACTTTTAAAATCAGCGTCATTTTTTAGAGTGTCTCTCATTACTTTTTTTCTATTTGGATTTGAAATAAACTTTCCCTGATTATCAACCAATAATGCATAGCCGGTATTAAGAAATTTGCTATCAGTAACTATTTTTTGTATTGTAGTTAAATTATAATCTGCTGTTACTACCCCCATAAATTGACCATTTTGATAAAAAGGCATTACCGCTGTTATAATTGTAATCCCTAAGGTTGCATTATAATATGGCTTAGTAAAAATCACGCCTTTTTTAGATTCCTTTCCTGCCTTATACCAATCTGTATTTAAATAATCATAGCTCTCATTTTCAAATTCATCTGTATAAACCAGTTTGTCCTCGTCTCTATGTATGTATGGTCCAAAATACTTTTTTGATTTATCATAAGCGTAAGGTTCAAACCAGATTCCCATACCATAAGCATTAGAACTTTTAGATAGAATTTCTTTTGTCATACTTATATATTGTTCTCTCGAATTATTGTTACCTTGAACTGTTCCAATAGCTGCTAAAGCCTCCGCCAATCTCTGATGGGCTTTAAATTCCTGCTCCATACTATTTTTCATACTATTAATTTCTTCATTAGCTGAAGCTTTTTCCAAGTCTACAACATTTTTTTCTGCGTAAAACAAAATAATACCAGTGATACTAAGAATAGCGAAAATTATCAATGGAATAAAGACCAAAAGCATCTTTTTTCGTATAGAGGTTATATTCCTCAAAATATTCATAACTTTCCTCCCAATACATATTAATCACATAAGGTTCGACATATTAAATGTATCATAGAAGTATTATTTTGTTGTTAACTGATAGTTAAGTTTTGGAAACTTACTTATAAATCTTATCTATAAAGTTTATTCATGGTGAATCCATGACCTTTTACTTCATTCACCCTGTTAATAATCATAAAGGCTTTAGGGTCTATAGCGAGAACTATATCATTCAGCTTTGGAAGTTGACGGTTTGAAACCACAGTAAGCACAACTAAATTTTTATTATGCAAATATCCTGTTTCAGCATGAATCAAAGTGGAACCTCTATCAATACGTTGAATAATCATCTGGTTAACTTCCTCATACTTTTCGCTGATGATTTTAACCTGTGTACGAGATTGTCCAAGCAATAGTACTTTATCCAGTACCACTGTATATATTATCACCAATAGAATTCCATATAGCACCTGTTCTTTGTTTGCAAAGAGCATTTGTGTCAATAGAATCGTAAAATCTAGCCCATACATTACTACCGAAACCGAAAGGCCTAGTTTTTTATTTAATACCAGCGGAGGTATATCCATACCACCAGTAGATGCTCCGGCTTTAATAACTATTCCAATACTAAAACCTATCATAATTCCAGCATAAATTGCTGAAAGGAGATGGTCAGAAGTCATATTCTGCAGCAATGAAGTTTTTTGAAAGATACCCAGAATAAACGGATAATAGAAAGTGCTAATTAATGTTGTAAGGGCAAATGCTCTGCCTAGAATTGCTGCCCCCAAAATAAACATTATAATATTAAATATAGAAACAAACACCGTAATTGGAATACCAAGCTTATGATAAAATAATAATGATAATCCCGTGGTTCCTCCAGTAATTAATCCATTGGGAAGAATAAACATGGTAACTGCCAAGGCGTACACTGTATTACCGAGTAAAATTAATCCTATGTTTTTTAACATTGTTGAATATTTTTTAAGCATGTACTTCTGCGTCTCCTTTGTATATATTAATATATTTTAAACAATCAAACTCCAGTATAAAATATACCCGCTAAAATTTCAATTGAAACAAGCAGCAAAAAATGATTTAAACCCACAACAATCAAAATTTGTGATTGCTGTGGGTTTTGTGATCTTGTTACCTTTATTCTAAAGATTTTTTATCCGATGACTACCAGCCGTAATACTCCCGCTTCTACAAGCGGGAGATAACGGCTGCTACGTCACTGGATAACGATTTCTAAGCGTCCTTGACGCTAAGAACTCAGTTTATCTTTAAGCTTTGTTGTATTTTCTTCTTCTAAATACTATCATAGCTCCTGAAACAATAAATCCAATTCCTATTACCATAAGTGATTTCATATCAACTATGGAACCAGTCTTTGGAAGATTGGCTACTGACTGCTGAACTTTAGTATTATCATTATTAGAGAAGAAGTAATCGCTGCAGTGTTTAACAGTTACTGTTACATATCCATCTGCATCTGGGGTTAAAGGTCCTGCAATTAATTCAGCATCTTTTGAAGCTGGATTATAATAATAGAAGTAAATACCTTTGCTTATATCCACTTTAGTGGAATCAATTTTAATTTTTAAGGTTGCAGGAGCTGGTAATACTCCATTATCTTTAAAGGATATTATTTGAGCATTGCTATCAAGCTTAGAAATAACCTTTTTGTTTGGAGCTTCAATGTTTAAAGATAAATCTATATCCTTAATGTTACTTGCATTAATATCCTTACCACTAAATGTCCATGTTATAGGAGTATTATTACTGTTAACTGTGAAGCTTGCATTTCTATCACTACCTGCAATTTCCCCAAAGAAGGATTTATTGATTATTGTGGTATTAATCAAGGTAACATTTTCTGTTTTATCTGATGCAGCAACTATTGCTTTACCTGCCGAACCAGCGGAATCTGAATCATTGCTTATTGCGGCTACTATTGTAAAATTAATTGTTTTTGTAGATACATTATTTACTTCATCCTTGGAAGTTATGGTTAGTTTATGATTTCCAAGTGTAGTAATATCAGCGCCAGTATATTCTTTATCATCAAGGGTTGCTGAATATGTTCCTTCATTAACAGATATTTTGGGGCTGACTTTGTTATAATAAGTTCCACCGCTTTCAAGCCCAGCAACAGAAATAACAGGCGGCGTTTTATCTATAACAAATGAAACTTGCTGATTAGTAGAATTTCCTGCTGCATCTACAGCGGAAACTTTAAGAAGATGTTTTCCCTCAGAGGTTATCTCTTCTCCATTATAAACATTATTGTCAAGCTGCATAGTTAAAGTTCCTTCGTTAGTGGTTACGCTTGGTTTAATGTTACTGTTGTAGCTCTTGCCATTTTCAACTCCAGAAATACTTATTACTGGTGGAGTTTTATCAATATTAGTAATATCTAAAGATGCTTCGCTGCTGTTTCCTGCAAAATCAATCAGTCTTGCATAGACCTTTTTATTAGATGATACATTAAAAGGAGCATCATACTGCAGCCATGTATTATGGTCGAAACTATACTCAATATTGGCAATATCTTTATCATCCTTATCAGCACTTACAGTTACTAAAACATTTTTATTTGTTGGTTTTAAATTGTCTAGTATAATGGCTGGCGCCTTTGGCGCTGCTTTATCTACAACAACATTAGTAATATCCTCATAAGTATTACCTGCATCATCTTTAAGAACAATATCTAATTTGTCACCATTTTTTACAGGAACATTATAAGAAAAATCATTATTACTATTTGTGGGTGAATTTACTACTCTGCTTACAGAATTTCCGTCTATATATAATGAGTAGTCAAAACCCTGGCTTACAGTTTGGCCACTTACATTTAATGAATCCTGATTAGTATATATATTTCCATCCGCATTAATAGATGGATTTGACATAATCAGTTTTGGAGCTTCATTTGCATAAAAAACCTTATATTGTTGATCCATTAGAACATTATGATTATCATCTTCAGCATAAACCTTAATAGCATTTTTACCCTGACTTAACTTAACAGGGATGCTAAAGGATAAATCTTTATTTATTGTTACTGCAGTATCATTTATATTAAATACACTTACTGGATGATTCACATGTCCAGTTATTAAGTAAACATCCTTGTCTGCAGCAATCTTTGGTAAAATCATGTATGCGCCTAAATTATCAAAGCTTACGCTAAATGGCACTGTATTAGCAGTATACATTACATTTATACCAGTATAAGTGGCATTTCCGTAATCATCCACCGACTCTATTGGGATATATGTACTATCTTGTATATCTACTTTTGTTATAAAATTGCCATTTGAATCTATCTGAGTATCTTCTCCATTAATTTTTAATGTTAATTGATGAGCATCTGTAACCTTACCGCTTATCGTAAGGCTTGTATCAGCTGTATACACCCTGCCCTCTGAATCTAGGGAAGGCTCCGTTAGTGTAAGCTCAGGGGCAATATCATCACAATCTACATTATAGGTTTTATTAAATAACTCGTTATTATTGTTGTCTAAAGCTTTTACTATTATTGTGTTAGCTCCCTCTTGTAATTCAACCGTTTGACTAAAGGTTGAGTTATTTTCTATGTTAACATTAGAACCATTAATACTTAAAGCTTTTACATCGTCTCTTACTTTTCCTTTAATAGTGAAGCTTTTATTATTTATCTTCATATTATCACTTAAGTTGTCAAAGCTAATTGAATCTGGGTTTCCACTCTTTACATATATGTTATCCATTCCTGTGTTTCCAGCATAGTCCTGTGCACCTATTTCAATTAAGTTATTTGAGTCCTGATCCAATTTTACACTGCAGCTGTAAGTTTTAGCAGCTTCATCATAGCTTATTGCTGAAGCATTTTTTTCATCAACAGGTTGTCCATTGATAAGTATTGCATTTATTGCTGGATTAACTCCTGAACCATTAACATTATCTGTTTCAGTCCACTTTAGTAAACAGGTGTTATCACTGCCTACTGAATCAGATATTATTTTTATTTGAGGAGCTGTAACATCTAGTTTAACAGGCATATCTATAGTTTGTTCTTCAGCATTAGGCATATCTGCTTTGCTTGTTATTCTGATGTAATATTGACCTTCTGGTGCAGTAGCAAATTGTCCAGTACTTGCATCATAAAGGCTTCCATCCCAGCTATAATTGATATTTGGTGTACCCATTATACCAAGTATTAATCCTAAAATTAAATTATTTTGAAGAAGATCTTTTCTCTCATTGATGTTATTGTTTAAGGTTCTGATTACTTTTTTGTTCGTATCTAGAACATCTACCTTAAGGTTTTTAACATCTCTTAAATGGTACAAACTTGGAATCACTAAATCATTTGAATTATCTGCATTAGGTGAAAAAGCAATTTTATTAGGATCAATTGAGAAAAGATTTATAGTATTACCTGATGTAAAGGCTTCAGGATCAAAGTTATCACCTGGTATTAAACCACAAGGTAAAACACCATTCTGGTTTTCTGTTAAAAGTTCTGTTCCCATTTGAGCATTAACTTGAACCTTGCTTCCAGACGCTTGATATATCAAGTTAGAGATGAAATTACTAAACGCTTTAGAAGCCAAAGAGTCTTGTTGCCATGAAGGATTATCAATATTTTGCACTGCAGACCAATCGCCATAGAAAGCCATATACGGTACGCTTATAGAAGGTATATTGCTATCATTAGATACCAATTTAACAAATCCCTCAACATACTGCTGCTTACTAAAGCTATCTGGCAGATTAATTGTTACATTAACTTTTGCCTCGCCTTTTGCTGGAACAGTAACAGTATTTTTGTCAAAGCTCATATCGGCACCAGATATTGAGTACTCATTTATTTTTGAGGTACTTTTATCAACACTTTCAGATAGAATATAACCTGCAGGAAGTGTATAACTAGCATCTGCGGTGCCGTAATTTTTAAGATTTAAAGTAAACGTAGTAGTCTTACCTATTTGCTTTAATGAAATAGCTGCATTTCCATTGTTATCTGTTGCTATAACATTATTATTTATTGCATCTTTTATTTGCAATAATCCTGCCCCTTGTCTTCTTGGTGAATATGGAATACTATTATTTTGCTTGTCCATTTCTATCTTAGCAGTATTAATAGTAGTATTCTTTGTAAACTGAACCAATTCCCTTCCGGTTATTCCTAAGTTCTTAGCCTTTATACCTTGTAATATCAATGCTTCTCCGCCAGAGGTGTTAGGTGTTGCCATGGATGTACCACTTAAGCTTTGATATGAATTATTGTTTGCTAAGGAATATATATTTCCACCAGGCGCTGTCAACTCAGGCTTAAAATCAAGGCTTGGTGTTGGTCCCCAGGAACTGAAATAGGACATTGCATTTGCATCAGGATTATCAACAGTTATTTTAGTTCCTTTAAAGTATATTCTCAGATCATTATTTATTAAATTCTTTAATTTCTCAGCACTTGAATTAGTTATACTCATACAAGGTATAGCTATATCCGAATAACTCGGAATACTGATTATAGTATCATCGCCTTGAGCACCATAGAATATAATTCCTATTGCTCCTGCATCCTTTGCTGCTAGCTCCTTACTTGCATAAGTGCCATCAAAACATTGTACTAATGCAATATTACCAGCAAGGACAGCCGCATCAAAGTCTGAAATGGTGCTGTCTGGTGTGTCATAGGAATTTCTGCCTTCACCACAATCTACTAGCTTGTATCCGGAATCATCCTTTAAAATAGCATCTGGGTCTATACTACCCTTTCCAAATGCCATTGAACCAGAACCATCCTGTGCATTAGAAGTATAATTTAATTCTGCTTCTACTATTTTACTATTTTCAAAAGAAGCAACGGAAATTGCATCTGAAGCAGTAGAAGGGTCTCCTACGGTACTTGTATCAACTGTACCAAGTAAGTTCTTTTGAGAACTATCAAGTGGATCACCGGTTGAAGTAGAGGCGTTTCCAGCAGCAGTAACTACAACTACTCCTTGATTTACTGCATTTTTCACTGCAATTTGCTCTGGATCTTCTGGATCTGTAAATCCATTATCAGATCCTAAACTCATGTTTATTACATCTGCACCATGTAGTACTGAATCTTCAATAGCTGATATGATATCATCTGAATAAGCGCCTTGAGAACTTGGATCATTGGAAAATACCTTCATATCCAGAAGCTGAGCTTCAGGAGCTACTCCCTGTACAGCCTTAAGAGAGTTTACATCTTCTTTATTGCCATTAGCTGCAGCAATACCAGCAACATGCATACCGTGCATCTCAGTGTTAGGATTTTTATCTATAACGTCATTGTTACCATCTGCAAAGTTGTAAGCATATGGAACTTTGTCTGTATAATATTTTCCTGGACCTTGCTGATTTTTGGATGTTAGCTTGGCTTTGCTTGCGTCAGATAGTACTAAGTCCTTATGATTATAGTCGATACCAGTGTCAATTATAGATATTACCATACCTTCACCTTTGTATCCAAGGTCACTCCATGTACTATAGGCTTGCGTTAACTCTTTAGCAAAATTCATGTCAATGTGATAAGTTGTAGCAACTGTAACCGTTTTAACTCCTGATATAGCTTTAATTTTGTCAATGTCACTTCTTTTAGCATTAATACTAAAACCGTTGACTAGGTATCCATAAGACTGCTTTACTTTTGAGCCGGTTAAGTTTTCTACCTTTTTAATTATAGAATCCTGTGATGCTTTTACATACTTAATATTATTTAATGTTTTTACAGTTGAAGCTGCTGCTGCTGATTTTTTTACAGCTGGTTCATCAGCTAATTGAACAATCAATCTTACTTTTTCATTTGGATTCAATTTACTTAGATTTGCGTTAGTACTGTTATTGGCCTTTAATTTTTCTACTGCCTTTAAACTATCCTTTGGCAGTTTCTTTAAGGAATTCTCTAGATTAGATTGCTTGTACAGTTTTTCTGACAATACATTCTTCATCTTGTCATAGTGCAAGTCCGAAGCAGCAACATTTGTGATGTTAACGTTTAGAACCATAGAACTGGCAAAGATTACTGTAGTAAATGTAGACAGTATTTTTGAATTTGCTTTTCTCATATTTTCCCCCCATTATAATAAAAATAAAGCCTGCATGTAGAAGCTTCATTTTACTATAATAATGCATATTACCACTTTTTTCAATAATTATTTTCAACAACTACTATAATACGTTTTTTTCTTATATAAAAATACTCACAGACCATACTGCCAGCTAGCTTGGATCATATCTATAACCCTTCCCCATTTACTTTTCTTAATTAATATTCTTCTATTGCAGTTATTTCTTTTTGTTCAGAATACAATATGCTTGAATAAACAACCAACCTTGAAATTTGCATAACACATAACAAAGCATTATTAAGAACCTAATGAAGAGAATCATAAAAATTCCTTTACCTATACAGTGAAATATAATGATGCTATTAATTTATTGAAAGAAATTGAACCATACTTAGTGATGAAGAGTAAGAAGAAACGAGCCGAAATGATTATCCGAGATTATAAATCTGTTACGCCACAAAATGGAAGGTATTCACTTGAAATGCTATCAAAAAAAGAAGATTTTTATACTGAGTTCATAAATATTCGTTGATGTATTATACATCACTAAAATAGAGAACATAAAAGACCACACTAAGCTTACTGCCTAATGTGGTCCCTTATTATGATGGAGGCGAGGGGTGTCGAACCCCTGTCCGAAAATCGCAATACCTAAGCATCTCCGAGTGCAGTCAGTATTTTAACATTCCCTCTAGCAGACTCCCACTGACAGGATTCCACCTTTAGTAGCTTCATAAATTCCGTTTCTAGGTCAAAGCTTTCCTAGACTCGGTTCCCCACTAATTGACGCCCTATCCCAAGTCGTGGGACTCTCATGTAGGACGTTAGCAGACTAAGCTGCTAAAGCGTAATTAT
>JAUZPI010000107.1 GCA_030706015.1 Bacillota bacterium | reverse complement strand
TTCATAGTAAGTTTCTTTGCTATCCTCAATAATTTTTTCTAAACTAATAAATCTTCCAACCTCAAAACCACTTTGATACAAAAGTAAAAGTGTTAATAATCTAGACATTCTTCCATTTCCATCGTTAAAAGGATGTATGCAAAGAAAATCTAATATAAATGCGGCTATTAAAACTAATGGTTCTATCTCTTCTTTTGCAATCTCCTTTCTATATTCTTCACAAAGTCTCTCCATATAACTTGGCGTGCTAAAGGCATCTACAGGCTTAAATCTTATGTATTTAGTTCCATTAGGTAATATTTCTTCAATCACATTATCAGTATTTTTATAGCTTCCACCCTTAGCTGATGAAAACTTGTATAAATCTCTATGTAATTGCAATAATATAGATGATTTTATAGGTATAGCCTCAAAAGCACTATGGATAGTATTTAATACATCCCTGTACCCAGCTATCTCACTTTCACTTCTATCTCTTGGTTCTATTTTGTTCTCCATTATTTCACGTAATCTTTTGTTTGAAGTATAAATCCCTTCTATTCTATTAGAAGATTCTGCACTTTGTATAACTGCTACATCTTTAAGTGTATCTAATATTTGAGGTGATTGCTTTTTATACAAATCTTGCTTTCCCTTATATTCATTTATAGTAGTTAACATTCTAACTATACTCATAGGTAATGCTAAGTTATTCAATTTATTATTTTCAAAAGAAATCATTATAAATTCTCCCTTACTAGTATTGCGTTTTTATTATTATCATTTTATCACAAATATACTCATTTTCACGAAAATAATAATATTTATGATAAAAATATTATATTCAAACATAAATAAATGTTATCATTTCTTGCAAAATGATAACATTTATTTAAAATACATATCCAAATATTTTATAAAAAATAAGACAGACTCTTAAAGCCTATATATAATCCTAAACTTCTTGAATTTTACATCTATGTTCTTTACTCTTTGAATCATAACATATTGCCACTGCTAATATTTTCTTCCCGTCATCTTCTCTACTAAACTTTTCTACATATTCTTTTTCTCTTATTTGTTTTATTGCTACTTTTGGTAATTCATCCTTTTTGAGTTCAACTATGAAAGGATACTTTTCAACTATATCTTTTTTTATCGTATCCCTTATCATCTTAATATAATCATCATAAGTGTTCCCATTTTCAGATATTACATTAAAGGATATATTAATTACATTATACTTATTTAAATGTTTCTCATAAGTAGCTGCATTGCTTATATTCAGCTTATTAAATAATTCTTTTGAATCTGCTGCTTTAGAATAATAAGCTCCTATCATGTAGCAACGCTAGATTTTCCAAAAAGTCTTGGTCTTGTTACACATATATTTACTTTTTGTAGATATTCTTTGGTTAAGTAATGCTATCATAGAAGACTTATCTGCAAAACACTCTTCATTTACAAGTTCTCTATAATTTTCAAGAGGCTTATTAGTATTTAAATAAATAGACACCTTATTATCTCTCCTCACACTACTTAATTCCCTTGCTACACAAAATAACTACAATAATTATAACATAGGACAATGAATTCCTTAACTATCATTGCCTTCTTATTTCTTATTTAATCAATTTACCATTTAACCACACTATCTCAAAATATTGCTTCCGATTATTAGCCTAACATGTATATTGATTAAAAATGAAAACTTGAATTATACGCTCTAGTCTATATTATCTAAGAGATTTTGTTAGAGCAATAAGTAAATAGTACGACTCTTAAGCTATTGTTATGTTAATGGTTTATATGTTACATTTTTTTAGAACTAAAATATTTTTCATAGAATTGCTCTCCATCACTTGAAGGATCAATATCCTCTAATCTATAGTCATCATATGGAAAAGGATTCTGCGACTCACAGAAAATTATTTTTGATTCATCTTCATTTTCACTTGCCACTGCTCTTAGAACAAGAGTTATTAATTTTTCGTTATCTCCATCTTTTTTACTTGTTAACATAAATGCTTGTACTATAGAAGAACAGTCTTTTGAATTATCCCAATTCACCCATTCTACAATTATACCAATTGTAGAGTACTTTTCAAAAGTAGGCAAGGCAGAGCATATAATATCTATTAAATATTTGTCTAAACCATCTGCCGGATTATTAATCATCCCCCGTTTAACCATATTATCTAGCACGATTACAATTACACCCTTCTTTCCATACTTTTCAATTTGTTTAACAGCTTTAATAATGCATTGGTAAAGACCTTTTTCGGAGCCTGGTGCCTTTACCTCTAAAACAAGTTGTGGTGAATCAATAATATAATCAGGTTCCCCTTCGCCACCAGCTTCAATATTGAGATTATATTCTAACAACCTTAAGCCTACATTTAACTCTATTTCAAAACTTCGGAAGTAATTTGCTTCTTCATTTTTATAACCTCTAGTTTCACCAAAATCCCATCCAGATTGCATCTGTTTCGCTACTGCATCAGCTAAGTCTTTTCTCCCTACCTTCTCTAGAGCCCATAGCAAGTACGCAGTCTCACCAAATGACCGTATTACTGAATCATCTCTTGAATTCACGTCTTTCCTCTCATAATTTACCCTAATGTAATCTAATAAACCTGCTAGTCCATCGGGACCGCTCAATTTGTGTCTATTACAGTATTCTTGAATAATACTTATAACAAATCCATATCCATTTTTTTGGGTTAATCCAATAAATTCAATAAGTAATTGCCCAAATTTGTCTTTCAATATATCACCTCTTATTATACAATATTTCTTATTCGATAATAAATCATCGTAACCCTTTAGCAAATTATTCACAACTTTTCGGTTAACTGATTCCTATATATTTTTATCTACTATAAACTATGAACAATTTTATGTCCAATACATAATCATAATGAACATAAAAATGTGGATGTTATGTAACTAACATTAAATAACTACAGGGAAGTAATCAAAAAATTAAATGCAAATTTCAAATTGTATTTCCATATACTCAATAATTTGTTTAATTATACTTCTATATAAGTCAACTGATTCTACTATATTGTTCATTTCTAATGCTATTCTAAATTTTTCAGTTGCTTGATCCTGATTTCTCTCAAATTCAAATAATCCCTCCATATTAGATATAATTCTCTTACCAACTAATCCATCGTCATTAACTAAAGCATTTCTAATCTTACTCTGTATAAGTATTGCTTTTAATTAATACTTTATTTATAGCTTTCTTAGTATAGCTCATTATAAAAGATAACATATCTTTTATTCCTTTATTATATACTATTTTCCCTACATTGATTTTTATTAACTCTTCAGTCAATTGTTCAATACTATTATTCATTAATTTATCACAAGTAATAGAATTATTATTTCTTATACCATTTCTACCTTTTTATAATGTATATTTCTTATTATGTCTTCTATAGTTGATTGAAAAAACTCATAATATCTTAAAAAACTTCTATCTAAAATACTATAAAATTCTTCAAACGTAACGCCTTCAGCGTTTCTATATATATTCTTAGTAGAAGAGTCTCTAAAATTTATAAATTCTCCGAATATTTCAAACATAATTATTCCCATATTTTATTATAGTTCACTATTTTGCATTGCATTATTGTACATTCAACTTCCCATTATAGACATAATTAACATGTTTTTGTATATACCTCTATAACATTATTCTACAAGTAACAATAACTTCCTGCAAGTTTTGTATATTTGAGTAACTAAAATATATCCACATATTAAGCTTGCATAGCTCATCTAATCATAAGTAACAAAAGACATCCAACCCTAAGTATTGTTTATCTTTAGGTTGGATGTGTTTTATATTCTTTAATTTTTAGTTTCTGCTAGGTATTTGACAACCTTGGTCTCCGAAGCCTCAGTGTCCTCCAGAGCTGCCTATCTTTTTACTTGCCACTCTATTTTCGTCTAACCAAGTTACACTGTTTGAAATTGTAAAGCTTACTACCTTTGTTCCGCTTCATTTTCGCCATTTGTATATAATCCATCTGTTGCAGTTCCTGTTGTAGTTCCACCAGAAAGCTTCTTTTCTTCTAGAGTGTATTAATTTCTCATGTATAATTTAAAAATTACTCTTCCATTTTCTATACTTCCTTGGGTAATCTAATTTCTACCGCTGTATCCTTCCTAGAATATTTTAATACATTAGATAAAAGGTTGTTTAAAGCTCTTGTAGATATATTTCTTCATTATTTGTCTCAAGATCTCTGGAAGATAGTTTTGAGTATTGAAAGAAATCATTTAACATAGTCTTTAGGAATATACTTTTCCAATTTCAAAAGGTTTAGTATTCCTCTCCTTCATCACCAACAACTCTACCTGATAGCTTGGTCGCAATTTCCTTCATCTTTTTTATCACATATTCATCTGAATCTGATACTGATATTTTCCCCCTATTATAAGTGAACGGTACTTCATAAATAGTTGCTTCGCACTCATGCATCCAAACAGCCGTATTCTCTAATTTTATTATAATTTTTTCCCGTGTCCTTGGATTAATCCCTTCAAATTCACATTTCATTTTCATTTCTGGATCAATTTCTACTAGCTTTGTCCACTCCTCTAGTGTTATTGGATTATCTTTAGCTTCCCATGGATATTGAGACTTAATGATATGTATTGAATATGACATTTTTTATCTCCTTCCAAACTAACTTAATATAATAAAATATATATAGACCTTTAGACTAACTATTCTTAATATGCTTTATATTTAAGCCTGCCACGTGTCAGTATAAGAATCATAAGTGCCAAAATACTAAATCCGATAAGTAATGGTAAATCAGTACCAGATACGATTGGTGCAGAAAAGTATGATAGTATTATGCATAAGAATTAATACTGGTGTGGAGCAATATAACTATAAAAAGACTTCCTTTTGTATGGTTAAATACCCAAGTAAAAATAATAGTGGTTGCCATTACCGCCAGGAAAAAAATCGGTAGATTTTTATAAATTATAGATAAACCTGTACCCGGCCCTCCTCTTTGAGCTGATGTAAGAAAGTGTGGTAAATGCCAAAAGGTCCACAAAACGCCAAGCAGTAAAGTTGCTCTCCATTCTCCAAAGCGGGATTGCATACGAGGCAGGGCATAGCCTCGCCATCCAATTTCCTCGCCCAGTGGCCCTCCAAGGAAAAAAATGATGATAAAATTTAATGGATACGTTATAAAAAATGAGGATGTAAACCCCCGAAAACTCTTTATGGCTCCTGGTAGGATGATAGTACCAAACAAGAGTACTGCAGGAATACCCAAAAGGATGAATGCATACCACTTCCAGCCAACTTGAAATTGTTTTAGTCGTTTTCTAAAGTTAGTTCCTCCAGTTAAGCGGTTCATGATATAGGCAGCTAATGTTGGTCCAGCGAACGGATTGAGAACAAAGAAGAGCTTGTAAACACTCTTATGCGGTAAGATACCCCATTCTGAAAAAATATAAGGTATTAATGTAATCCAAGAGAATGCGTATGCCATAAAAAAGAACGAGAACAAGGGATGCTGCAGCATAAACCTCTTCAGATTATTGGAATTTGGTGATGATTGTCTGTAACCCATAAAAACACTCCTTTATATTTTCAGAATAATATACATCATGAGAAAACTAATGTAAATATCAAAACAGACATGTTGTCATCTATCACCAGTAAGTGGTTAAAAAGAGGAATTAAGCTGCATCTTATACCTAAATATTGATTTATTATTTATCTAAATTACTAGTCATCTTTTTCATACTTTTTAACTTTTCGTTAATTTTATTTGCATCTTTTTTGTCTGCAAGCCATCTTAAAAAACTGAGTATCAAATTGATAAGCGCAATCTCGGCCCCCAGCAGCATTAACTGTGTATATCCCCTAGCAACATTTAATATATGTGCTAATAATAAAAGAACCACCTCAAGTAAAATGAAGTGAATACAAATTCTAACACGCTCATCTTTCTCACTCATTTCATTTGGAAAATAATAAATGAGACTCGTTAAGTCACCTGCCAATACCCCAATCATAATCGTATGTAAGTCTTTTATGGTTAGTACAAATATCGATCCACTGTTTATTACTGTTACTACGAAAATAACAACTCCTAATATCATAAAGTAATCCTTAATTATTTTTCTTATAAACTCAGGTATCTTCATATTTTGTCCCCCCTATACTCCTAATCTTTTTTTAAGAACCCTCACATATTGTCTAGATATGATAATTTTTTCACCATTATCTAGAGTAGCTTCAAGCCTGCCGCTTAATGAAGGTTGTACAAAAGAAATCTTTGTAATATTTACAACTGTTGATTTAGATGCACGAAAGAAATTCTTGACTTCAAGCATTTCTTCTAATTCATACAACTTCTGTTTTAATTCAAATACCTTATCTTTACAGTACGCAAATATATTATTGTCTACCGCCTCAAAATAATATATATTTTCCGACCTAATTCTATGTATGGTATCTCCATCATAACCAATTAGTACATTATTATTTGTTTGCAGTTGCTTTATAATTTGCAAAACCTCTTCATCTAACTCGTGGCATTTAATAATTATTTCCTCTTGCTGATTTTTATCAATTTTTTCTATAGATATTTTCATTATTACCTCTTTATTTGTTGGACTAAATATAAATAATATTCACCTTACTTTTATCTACTACCATGTAGTAAATATAATAAAATAATACAACCACTACAATATATTTACAAGGAAATTCCTTATTAGGTCCATAGCTGGCTATTGTTTTGACGCTGCTATCTTTAAGAGTTACAAAAGTTCCTGCCTTCTGTGAACTTGTGAAATACATAACTGCTGAGTACTGTTTTGCATTATCAGAAGGTGCCTGCGCCATTCCTAAGCTTCCTGCAGCTATTAGTGTTCCTCCTGTTATTTCAAGTCCTGCATCATAATCTACGGCAGCATTATTATTTGCTGTTGGGCCACTTACAACTGCTGTACCGCCAGTGATAGTCATGGAGCCATTGGCATCCAGTCCGTCACCTTAAGAAGCTTTGGAAGCATCAGCAAGAGTATATTTTTTACCATCAGTTATGCTGTTATTTGTTCCTTCTTGTAATGCAATTATTGCTTTGTCTGCATTTTTCACATAAATAGGAGCGTTGTCAATACAATTTATTTCTGCTCGGTCTAATACTAGTTTAACAATTCCCTATTACTAATTACAACACAAATAAACCCCAAAATTCAATTCTGAATAATGAGGTGTTTTACATAAATAATTGAAAGCTACTTTTTAGAAATGATATTTAAAGCATCTTCAAAACGTTTAGTTTTAATATTGCATAAAAACTTATTCATGTGCACTAATGCATATTGCAGTTTATTTTCATCCTTAGATAAATCAATTTTACCTTCCCACATAAGTTGATGAAAATCTCTAAAATTTGTTTTTATGTTATCTATATTTATAGGTACACTTTTAGAAGCATATAGGATAAAAATAGACATATAAAATACATGAAGCAGCTGCTGCATAAGGAAAAATCGAGCTTGTATATATTGGTCAGGAGTTTCACAAAAATAGTTTTGAAGATATTGCAGCTCATCATCATCATTATGAACAACAAAGTTAGCCACTACAGCTAAATCTAAATAGCGGTCATTTAAAAAAGCTGCTTCCCAATCCACCAGCCAAACACGTTCTCCATCAAAAATAAAATTTTCAGGTTTTAGGTCGTTATGGCATGAAACTAAATCTTCGGAATGGCAGGGATAAACACTTTTTACACGGGTATAGTTCTTTAATATTTCTTCAGTCAAGTTATCTGGTAGAAAATTCGCAGCTTGAAATCTTTGCACAATTCCATCCATTGTATCAAAGTAATTTGCTGTTTTGTGAAAGGGTGGCAGTTTATGCAGCCTGCCAAGAAGTCTTGGCATTATTTCTTTTGCTTTATTTATAGGAAATGGCTTAGCTTCTATAAAATCTGTTATTGATATTTTATCCTGAGTACTTAAATACCAAACCTTAGGAGCTATTCCCGATTCTGCTGCTAACTTCATGTATTCATAATATTTTGCAGGCATGCTCAATTCATCGGTGCGTGCAATTTTCATTAGATAAGGTTTGTTTTTTACAACAATACGAAACGTGAATGCATTTGATAGACCAATGGTTATAGCCTGGATATCATCATAACTGTCCACTCCAAAGGCTGTTTTCAATGCGTTCTTTACAGCGGCCTGCTTATTCTCTGGAATCATATTTTCCACCCCAATAAAAGTTAATTTTGCTTTATTGTAATATTATATACAAATTAATCATCAAATATAGCAAATAAGCTATGTGACAATTCCAGCTTCAGCCAATAACCGTACTAATCTAAGCTGCTTCTCCCTGCAGTAGCCATATCCATGTACAATGACCGCTACATCAATTGAATTGTTTGATTTAATATTTCACTCTATAAAACCTTTTTGCTGCAACAATTCTTTAGTATCATTCCATAATTTATTTTGCATAGTGCTATCCCCACCTGGATATACAGGAACAATAGGTTTACCAGTTCCAACATTAAAATAACCACCCGTAACTCCTTGATATTGCAAGTCAGCAGCTAAACGAACAATAATATCAGCCCCTTTATGTGGATCGCCAATATGCAAGAATTTTAATATACCTTCAAGTACGGAAGCAAACCAAAGTTCACGTCCAAGACCTGTCACATTAAATCCAGGATTAAGTGCATTTACAGTAACTCCTGTACCTTCTAGTTGGCGTGACAGTTCCCCAGTAAACATAATATTAAGCAGCTTAGTTTTTCCATAAAGCAAAGATGACTCCCTAGAAGTAAATGTATCAGTGTTTGTCAAATCATCTGGCAGCTTAAGTTCACCATGCTTTCGAGATGCCTCTGAAGCAACGTTAACGACCCTAGCATTTCCTGATTTTATTAAAGATTGCTTTAGGGTATGGGTTAATACCCATGGAGCTAGATAATTTACTGCTATCATTTCTGAAAAACCCTCAGAGGTTATTCGCTGCTCAAATGCATGTAATCCTGCATTATTTACTAGCACATCAATATGGGAATATGAGGCTTTAATTTCATTTCCAATTCTTATGACCTCTTCCATCAATGAAAGATTTCCGAAAAAGAAGTCTACTTCTGCTTTTGGTACAATACTTTTTATTATCTCTTTAGTCTCTTCCGCTTTACTTCTGTTCCTAGCAGTCAAAACAAGATGATTACCTCGTTTTGCTAATTCAATGGCGACGAGTTGTCCAAGCCCACTGGTGGCGCCAGTTATTACAGTAATTGGTTTAGTGGTCATAATATTTCTCCTCCTAATGTTTATAAGATAAATTACTATTTCATATCATATATGCGTATCCTACATTGATAAATGATGTAATGCTTCAAATCTACTTGACACCTAGTTACTAAACAATTATATTTGACATATATCAAGTATATAATTTTACTTGATATATGTCAAATACTTTATTGTTTGAATTAAAATATTAAATTGAGGTGAACTATGGACAGTAATACTAAGAGAACAGAACTGGAATTGAAACTTGGGGAACAATTAAATGCACTTATAAGTGCTTCACATGCGCTGAATGTCAGAACTGCAACACGTTTCGATTCAACATTACAGCCTGCAGCTTTTCTGCTTGTCCGTTGGCTTTTCTCATTTGGCCCAACAAGCGCCACAGTTTTAGCAGAATCAACAGCAATGGATCGCAGCTCTGTAAGCCGCCTAGTCAATCAACTGAGGGGCTTGGGTTATGTGAAAAGTGAAGTATCGCCAGATGATCGAAGAGGAGTATTATTATCTTTAACTGAACTTGGGCGACAAAAAACACAAGATGCTCTAAAGGAAAAGGAATCCCTATTCTATGAGCGCATTTCAAAATGGGATGATTACCAACTTGAAAAATTTACTGAAATGCTCAGAGATTTTAATACGTATGATCGCAAATAACATGGTGTATATCTCATAAGCGAAAATAGGCCATATACTGGAACCAACATCCATTATACGGCCTTTTCTTGTTTCTTTAGCAGTTGTGAACATTATACTAGAATGTAGCTAAATGAAGAATGCTTAATATTTCACTATCTCTTCATTCAATAGTTTATTTACAATTTGAGGGTTAGCCGTCCCTTTACTCTCTTTCATTACCATGCCAACAAGGTAGCCAAGTGCTTGAGTTTTACCATCTTTATAGTCTTCAATAGATTTCGCATTATTATCTAATACTTTCTTAACTACATCTAATATAGAAGCCTCGTCACTATTTTGTATTAACCCCTCTTCTTCCACAATGGTGCTAGGTGATTTTCCTGTGTTAAACATATCTACTATGACCTTTTTACCAATGGCATTGGAAATTGTGCCAGCATTAATAAGGTTAATAAGTTCAGCTAAATGTTCTGGAGTGAATATTAAATCCTCCACCCAAACACCATTTTCTTTCATTAGCTTTGTAATATCTCCCATAAGCCAATTTGCTGCAGATTTAGCATCACCGCTAATTTCTGCTGTTTTTTCAAAGAAATCTGCCATAGACCTTGTAAGGGCTAATATCTCTGCATCATACCTTGGAAGCTTAAATTGTTCTACAAATCTCTGTTCTTTTTCATATGGAAGTTCAGGTATATTTTCTCTTATTTCTTCAATCCACTTATCATCTATATTTAAAGTAACAAGATCTCCTTCCGGAAAATATCTATAATCATTTGCAAATTCCTTACTTCTCATTACTATGGTAATATTCTTTGTATCATCCCATCTTCTTGTTTCTTGATAAAGCTCTTCCCCTGCCCTTATAGCAGCTATGTGTCTATCAACTTCAAAATTTATTGCCTTTTCTAAGGCTTTAAAGGAATTCAAATTTTTAATATCTGTTCTTACACCAAAATCCTTAGAACCCGTTTCCATGACAGAGACGTTAGCATCACATCTTAAAGATCCTTCTTCCATTTTTCAGTAAGAAACACCTATACAGGTTAAAATACTCTTTAATCTTTCAAGATATTGAACTGCTTCCTCTGCACTGCTCATATCTGGTTTTGAAACTATCTCTGTAAGAGGAACCCCTGACCTATTGAAGTCCACCATAGTTTTGTCCTCAGTATGCAGCAGCTTAGCCGCATCTTCTTCAATATGTATTCTCTCAATTCTAATCTTCTTTGTACTTCCATCCTCTAATTCAATTTCTACAAGCCCATCTCTGCAAATAGGAAGTTCATGCTGTGATATTTGATAATTTTTAGGACAGTCTGGATAAAAAATGCTCTTTCTATCCAGTCTCCCTAGTTTAGTAATAGAACAGTTCAAAGCTAGTCCAGCCTTTATTGCATATTCTACAACCTTTTTATTCAACTTAGGCAGTGAACCTGGAAGCCCCATACACACAGGACATACGTGACTATTAGGCTCCGCTCCAAATTCCGCTGCGCATCCGCAGAATATTTTAGTTTTGGTTGCAAGTTCCGCATGTACCTCTAAACCTATAACAACTTCGTATTCCATATATTAATCCTCCTCTATTACAGCAGTTTTCATATGCCATTCTGTTGAAGCCTCATAGCTGTAAGCTAAATTAAATAATGTATCTTCTCTAAAATAATTACCTATAAATTGAAGCCCAACAGGCAGATCATTAACAAAGCCGCAGGGCACAGATATGGCTGGCAGCCCTGCAATATTTACTGGTACTGTATAGACATCTGATAAGTACATGGATAGAATATCCTTAGTTTTTTCTCCAAATTTAAAGGCAGTAGTTGGTGATGTGGGACAAACTACAGCGTCAAACTCTTTCAGTACTCTATGAAAATCTTGTTTAATTAAATTTCTAACCTTCAGTGCCTTTTTATAGTAAGCATCATAATAACCTGCTGAAAGCACATAAGTTCCAAGCATTATTCTTCTTTTTACTTCACTTCCAAAACCTTCACTTCTAGATTTAAAATATATGTCTATAGCTTCTTTAGCTTCTTCTGATCTGTGACCATATTTTATACCATCAAATCTACCTAGGTTTGAAGACGCCTCTGCGGAGGATATTATGTAGTAGGCGGCAAGAGCATATTCCGTTAAAGGAAGGGAACATTCTTTAATTTCAGCACCATTATCTTTTAATACTTTTATTGCTTCATCAATGGTTTTTCTTACCTCCTCCTCTAAGCCTTCACCAAAGTATTCCTTTGGTATACCAATTCTTCTACCTCTTAAATCTCTGGTAAGACTCTTAGTATAATCTTGAACCGGGATATCTACTGTGGTGAAATCCTTACTATCTATGCCTGCAATGTTTTGGGTTAGCAGCGCGCAGTCTTCCACATCTCTTCCTATAGTCCCCACCTGGTCCAAAGTTGAACCAAAGGCAGTTACTCCATATCTTGATATTCTTCCGTAAGTAGGTTTAAGCCCTACCACAGAACAAAAGGAAGCAGGCTGCCTCACAGAGCCGCCAGTTTCTGTTCCAAGAGAAAGTGGAGCTTCAAAAGCAGCCACAGCTGCTGCCGAGCCCCCAGAGGAACCACCAGGAACATAGTCCTTATTCCAGGGGTTTACCACCTTTTTAAAGGCACTGTTTTCATTAGAGGAACCCATAGCAAATTCATCCATATTAAGCTTGCCAAGTATGATTCCATTGTTCTCTCTTATCCTTTCAGTTACAGTGGCATCATAAGGTGCTGTGTAACCCTGAAGTATTTTCGATCCACAAGTATTTTGCATTTCTTTTACGCTTATATTATCTTTAATAGCTACTGGAACTCCGCCTAAGCCCTGTAGAGTTTCTCCATTAGCTATTTTTTCATCTAGTGCTTTTGAAGAATTAATAGCTTCCTCTTCTGCTTTATATAAATATGCACCTATTT
>JAUZPI010000106.1 GCA_030706015.1 Bacillota bacterium | reverse complement strand
AGCCAATAAAGAAAGGAATAAATTAATAACAAAAATTACAGAAAAGCAAACAGACAACTTATAAAGATAACCTTTTTGTATTAGTCTATGGCTCAACTCCTTTCATATGTTCAACTTTACTTTCTTGTACTTACCCTGACACTGAAAGCTTTAAAAAATCATGAGAGTAATTAAAAAGCAGTGCTCCAAAAACCTATATAATATTGGAGCACTGTGACTTTTAATAGTTTTTTTAATTTTATACTTTTCATTCTAAGCTTTAATAATCACGCACTGAGTCACTATTACCACATGAACTCTATGTAAGACTCTTTTCATAGCTGTTTTTTATTTTATCTATTACATACCTACAAATTATTGCAATTACAAAATAAAGAATAAAAGAATATGTATGACTCCAATTTATTGGCTTATATATTTTTACCCACATATATAAAGGCTCCTTAAGATACCCTCCTATTGCACCCACTATGAGATTAGCTATAATAAATGGCTTCCATTCAGTAAAATATTGATAAATTAACATAGACACTATAGGAATTACAAATAAGTCATGTACCTGAAAGAAGCCTGATGGAATTAGTCTAATACTATAATCCCATAAAAGATAGTAAACTCCTACAACATCTGTAACCGTAGATAACAAACTAAGCATTAGCCCATAGATCATAATTTCAAAAATTCGTTTTCTATCTAACAATTTGAAAAATATAAAAATCGGTATTAATAAGTAAACAAACTTTATCCACCACTGCCATGTAAATAATTCATAGCTATACCAATGCTCTATTGTTAAATGCAAAACTGATTTTCTCATCTCAAATATCTTTTTACCTAATTCCTCCTTATAGTCCAAAATAATGTCCCCCCTCTTCAAAATTATTCTGATACTATTTTCCCTGTAGAATATAAATTTATACTATACAAGCAAATTATTCAGCGTATCCTATTTATGGCACTTTAGGAAGGGGAATTTTTATGTATTGTAGGCAATTTTAGAGATTATAGCTTAAACAAATCTCTATTTGTAAATAACCTTCTTTTGGTCAATACCTTTTTTTAATCAAAGGATTTGTTCTTGAAATTATTAATGGATTAAATTTACACTATGTTATATAATAGACACATTGTAAATTAGATTACAAGCACTATACAACGTGCTTGTACGGCAAATATACTTTGAAGGAGGAGCCACAAACTTAAAGATTAGATACACTGGATAAAATTGCGTGACGATTGCGTAAAAGGTTAAATGCTAATAATCTACCCCCTTACTTTAGGGGATAAATCTCTCCGCTAAACAAATATTAATTTGTTAATGCGTATTAGTATCATACTTCAAAAAGCGATGTCACCTATGTATCATTCTTCTGAAAAGCCTACCCTTACAAGTAAAAGAAGTGTAAAGGATAAAATATATAATACTGCTGCAAAGGCTGTTGCCATCCTTATATCTGTATTCATATAGGTATATATCTGCAGCGGTACAGTTCTTGTTTTATATAATACATTTCCTGCAAACATTAGAGTTGCACCAAACTCACCTAAAGATCTTATCCAAGACAAAATAAGCCCGGATATTATAGACTTTTTCACCATAGGAATAATAATCTTAAAAGCAGTGGTTGCCTTACTTGCACCCAATACATAAGTTGCTTCGAATATTTCTTTTGGTACATCTTTTATTGAATTTTTAAGAATCTTTACATAAAAAGCGGAAGAAACAAAAAACTGAGCAATAACAACCGCTGCCGGGGTAAATACTATACTAATGCCAAAATTAGATAATATGCTTCCTATGATACCTCTCTCTCCAAAGGTCAAAAGAAGTCCTATCCCAACTACAGCTGGAGGCAGTACTATAGGCAGCTCAACTATAATATCAATTAACTTTCCAAAGGGCCTATTAGAGGCTTCCGCCAAATAGAAAGCTGTAGGAGTACCTAATAAAAAAGTTAATATCAATGCTATTAAAGATGTTGCCAAACTTAGCATAATGCAGTATATATTATCCGAATAATTAAAAGTGTTCAGTATACTCATTAACCCTGAATATTTAATAATAGAAAAAACAGGGGCAATCAATAAAAACAAATAAATTACTATAATAATGAAAAAAATGGCCGTAACCATTTTTCCCACTGAATTTGTTCTAATTTTATCTTCTTTAAACATAAATTTCTCCTGGTCTATGAATATTTAATTCACCATAAATCCGTACTTTTTCAATAGCTCTTTTCCTTTTCCCTGTGTTATATAATCTATAAATTCCTGCGCTTCTGTTTTTTTATCTGAAGAATTTACTACTGCCACAGGGTATTCCACCTGCAATTTTGAAAACTCATTTAGCTCAATTAAGTCTAAGTTATCCTTATTGCTGTTGTTTATATCCGTTTTATATACTATACCTGCATCAGCTTCACCTAAGGCAATTTTACTAACTACACTTTTAACATCCAATTCACTGCTCTTAATATTATTTAATATTTTACTATGAATATCAGCATCTATAGTTTTTTCTTTTACTGCATTATCCAAGGCTTTGTAAAAATAACTGCCTGCAGGTACTGATTTATCTGCTGCTATAAGCTTAACTCCTTTTTTAGATAAATCCTGCAAAGAATTTATATTAACCTTACTATCTTTATTTTTACATATAACCAGCTGATTCTTTGCAAATACTATGCTTTTATCAACCTTATTACTCTTTTTTAAATCCTCCATACAGCTGGTATTGGCAGAAGCAAAGACGTCAGCTTTTCCACCTTCATTTATAGAAGTTACCAAGGCTTGACTACCAGCAAAATTAAATACAACCTTAATACCCTTATCTTTTTCAAATTGTTTGCCTATTTCATTAAAGCTCTCTGTGAGACTGGCAGCTGCGAATACTGTTATACTTTGTGATTTTTTTGAGGTCTGTACACTATTACCGCAGCCAGTAATACAAAAAGCTGTAATCAATATACTTAAAATTATTATCATCAATTTTCTATTATTTAACCTTAACATGTCTATCTCCATAAAGTTTTATTCTGTTATAAGTTCTATGCTGTCACCTGGCTTTACTACTCCCCCTTGTATAACTCTTGCAAAGATGCCTTCTCTAGGCATTACGCAGTCTCCCACTTGTTTTCTTATTTCACAGCCATTGTGGCATTCCTTCCCTATTTGAGTTACTTCCTGAAGGGTTTCTCCAATTTTAAGTCTTGTACCTATAGGTAATTCATAAAGCACTATGCCTTCTGTGGTGATATTCTCTGCAAATTTTCCAGCAGACAGCCCTTCAACCCCTGAAGCTTTCATTTTATCTATGCTTTCTTTAGCTAAAAGACTTACCTGTCTGTGCCATTTTCCTGCATGGGCATCGCCTTGAAGACCATGTTCTTCTATAAAAATCCCTTGATCTATAGGCTTTTTTATTACACCTTTTGTTGCACTAATATTTATTGCCACTACTCTTCCTATTACTTTCATATTCAATACTCCTATTTTCTTAAGTAATATCCGCTTTTTCCGCCGGTTTTCTTAATTAGCTTTATTTCTCCTATTTCCATATCCTTGTCCGCTGCTTTACACATATCATATATAGTTAAAGCCGCACTAGATACTGCTGTTAATGCCTCCATTTCAACTCCAGTTTTGCCTATGGTAGAAACCTGTGCTTCTATCTGAATTTCGTTTTCCAATACATTAAAGCGTATATCCGCTGAAGATATTAATATATTGTGGCACATAGGAATTAGATCCCAGGTTTTCTTTGCTCCCATAATACCAGCAATTTGAGCTACTGCCAGCACATCACCCTTTTTTATCTGTCCTTGCTTTATTAGTTCTACAGTTTCTTCTTTCATTTTTATAGAGCCAACAGCCACAGCTATTCTCTTTGTATCTTCCTTCTCTCCTATGTTAACCATATGAGCTCTGCCTTCTTCATTGAAATGTGTAAAATCCATGGTTATCCTCCTATTGCTATCATATTTCTATCAATATAATCGCCCTGTTCCAGCTTGTGTTCCTTAGGCTTGTTGTTTACTAAATTAATGATAATCTTCTTTATATCTTCTTCATTTCGAAGCGCATTTCTTAAATCTATTTCTTCATTGGAGTGAAGACAATTTTTAAGCTTTCCATCTGCAGTTAATCTTATTCTATTGCATTTGCTGCAAAACTTACAGGATATAGGGTTTATAAGCCCCACTCTTCCCTTCCCATCAGGCAGTTTAAAATATTGAGCAGGAGAAGCTGTATCTTCATTCTTAACACTTATTAATTCCTTGCTTTTTTCTAAAATAATATTGTTGGATAAATATTTATTTAATGACCAATGCCTAACTTCACCTATAGGCATAAGCTCTATAAATCGTACATCTATTTCTTCATGCTGGGTTAATTTTATGAAATCCTCTATTTCATTGTCGTTAAAACCTTTAATTAAAACCACATTTAATTTTAATGGAAGCAGTCCTGCTGCTTTAGCTTTTTCTATGCCTGCTAAAACATCCTTTAGCCTTCCGCCTTTGGTTATATGTCTGTATTTCATTGGATTTAAGGTATCCAGACTAATATTTATTCTATTCAGTCCTGCATTCTTTAAATCTGCTGCATACTCCCTTAAAAGAGTTCCATTAGTGGTCATAGCAAGTTCTTTTAGTCCCTTTAATTTTGCTGTATCCTCTACTAATTTTAGTATATTTTTTCTAACCAATGGCTCTCCACCGGTTATTCTAATCTTATCTACTCCTAAAGCCACAAATTCTTGTGATATTGTTACTATTTCTTCTAATCTTAATATATTTTCATAATTTATCTTTTTTATACCCTTCTCAGGCATGCAGTATCTGCATCTTAGGTTGCATAAATCCGTTACTGATATTCTTAAATAATTTATTCTTCTTCCGTAAGAATCTATCATTTTATTCCTCCAATGTACTGCTCCAAATCAGCTGTAGTGTTTAAATTTAAAAATATGCTCAAATCTCTGCTGTACTCTCTAGCGGTGTTTTCTTCTATATATAATGTATTTACCCTGCTTACTAAGGAAAATAAAGATCTTTTGTTCTCCCTAAGCTGCTGCTCTATTACTTGAACTAAATCTTTTGAATAAAAACCATGAAAAGGCTCTATCTTATCTCCTCTTTTAGTAACGCAGGCGTCTATACCAATATGTTTAATCTGTTCTTTCATAAATCTTATATAAGCTAAATTTATATTAGGCATATCGCAGGCAAGGAAATATACATATTTACTGGAACTTTCTTTAAGTCCAATATGCAATCCTCCCAAGGGTCCCATTTCTTTTATTTCATCACTAACTATTTTATAAGAAGCCTTGGCATACTCTTCAGGCTTGTTGGTAACTAGGATTATTTCCCGAAATTCTTCTGTTAAAGCTTCAATCAGTGTATCCATCAATTTTTTTTCATTTATTTTTAAGAATTGCTTATCAAAACCCATGCGGGAGCTTTTGCCTCCAGCCAGTATTACTGCAGTTTTAAATAGTTCCATGGCGGCCTCCAAATATTTAGTGAAAAGGCTATCCATGAAAACTCATGGATAGCTGTATAATTATCTTGCTGAAAGACTAATCAGATCCTTCACACTGGAAATTCTTTTTTCATTAATAGTTTGTTTTGTATTTGTTTCTTCCATTACTTTTAAAGCAGCTGTAGGACAAATCTCTACACAAGCAGGTCCCTTTTCTCTGCCTAGGCACATATCACATTTATTAGCTACCAGCTTTTCCTTTGCCGTAAGCTTTCCTGCTGCACTATGCTGAAGCCCTGACTGCATTACCTTTTCTCCATTGCTGTATTCTGGCACTATATCAATTGCTCCAAGAGGGCATGCCACAAGACAGGTTTTACAGCCTGTACAGCTATTTTTATCTATATAAATAACTCCTTCTTTTTCAACAATGGCATTGCTTGGACACACATTAGCACAAGGTGCATTTTCACATTGTCTGCATTGAATAGGAGCAGTAACATAAGCAGTTTTTACCACAGTAAGGCGGGGATTAAATTCTATTTCCTCTTTCTTTGAAGTAAATATATTTTCCTCAGCATGGGCTGCCACGCAGGCTATCTGGCAGGTTCTACAGCCTATACATCTATTAGGATTAGCTAAAACAAAACTATTCATTTTCAAACTCTCCTTCTTTAATACCATACTCTGTATGTAATAATTTATGAGACAAATGGCCTAAAGGCTGTCCCAAAAATTCCTTATACAGCTTTTTAATATGAGGATTTTCATGAGATTTTCTTATTTCTAATTTTGAATCATGACTGTAAATAGCAGCCTTTCTCTCTTTATAAGCTAATTTTCTATGCTCTTCTAATAAAAGCTTAGGCTGACCTCCGCCGCTGATGCAGCCTTCTGGGCAGGTCATTACCTCTATAAAATGAAATTGGCATTCACCTTTTTTGATGCTTTCTAAAACTGGAACCACATGCTTTAAGCCTGATACTACAGCCACCTTAAGTTCTAATTCTCCTACCTGAACCACTGCTGTTCTTATTCCTTCGCCGCCTCTAACAAAATTAAGCTCTAATTTTGGAATTGCTTCTTTTGTTATAAGCTCATAACCTGTTCTAAGTGCAGCCTCCATTATTCCTCCTGTGGAACCAAAGATGGTACCAGCACCAGAATAACAACCAAGTGGTGTATCAAAATCCTCATCAGGTAAATTAACAAAATCAATATCTGCATTCTTTATAAGATAAGCCAGTTCTCTAGTGGTTAAAACCACATCCACATCCTTATAACCGCTGTCCTTCATTTCAACTCTATCACACTCAAGACTCTTGCAGGTGCAAGGCATAACAGCCACATTGAAAAGCTTTGAAGGCTCCACCTTATCCATTTCCGCTCCGTAGGTTTTGAATATTGTTCCTGCCATTTGCTGAGGGGATTTACAGCTGGACAAATGTTTTAAAAGCTCAGGATACTGATTTTCTGCAAATTTTACCCAAGCAGGACAGCAGGAGGTGAACATAGGAAGGTTCTTGTTTTCCTCAATTCTTTTTATAAGCTCGCTGCCTTCCTCCATTATAGTTAAATCCGCTCCAAAATTAGTATCATACACTCTATTAAAGCCTAAAAGACGAAGAGCTGCGGCCATTTTACCTGGAGTTAAGCTTCCAAGAGGCATACCAAATTCCTCACCAAGAGCAACTCTAACTGCAGGTGCACACTGTACTACCTTATATAATTCGTCATTTTTTAGAGCATTCTGAACCTTTACCGCATTACCTTTGCTGTAGGCAGCAAACAAAGGCTCCTTAACAGTTGGCAGCATACCTCTTTCTTCTAATTTGCTCTTTCTTGAGGATATATTTTCATTAAAGCTGGAAGCATAAGCACTGCAAACCTGTATGCATTGGCCGCAGCTGACACAAAGTTCCCCATTTATCTTTTGAGGATAGCCTTGAACTCCTTCTATGGCATTAACAGGACATACCTCACTGCAGCGTCTACAGCCTGTGCATAGTTCTTTATCAATAATAACATTTGATGTCATATCAAAATTCCTTTCTCTCCATAGTAAAGCTAGTAATTATTCATTGTTTTGAGTAAACTTAATGCAGCTTCTCTATTGCGCTGCTTTTTTTCTTTCATTGGAGTTACTAAACTTAAGGCATTTTCTGGGCAAGCTTCTACACAGGCAGGCTTACCCTGTTCAATGCATAAATCACATTTATAAGCAGTTTGTTTAACCTTATTCTCTAATTTCTCCTGCTGCACAGTTTTTAGGTTTACCTGCATTACTTCCTCACCCTTATCATACATAGGATATAAATCAATGGCTCCTATAGGGCAGGCAAGAAGGCAGGACTTACAGCCAACACAGGCTTTTTCATCTATAATGATGGTATTATCCTGCTGTACAATGGCACCTACTGGACATACATTGGCACAAGGAGCAGCTTCGCAGTGTCTGCACTGCACTGGCACTTCAAGGTCTTCTGCCTTTATCACATTCAATCTTGGAATAACTGGAGTGGTTACGGTGCCTACAGTAAGTCCTACGTTATTATTTTTATTATGAGCTGCAAAACAGGCTATTTCACAAGCCTTGCAGCCTTTGCATTTATTTGAATTAGCTACTACAAATGAATTGGGAGTTAGTTTCAAGCTACTCACACCTTTCTTTATCCTTAGTACTGAACTCTTTCCTTATTAGCGTAGATGTTCATCTTTTCTCCTCTAACAAAGCCTACAAGAGTGATATTTAGTTTTTTCGCCAAGGCCACGGATAAGCTGGTAGGTGCTGACTTTGATATAATGATTGGTATTTGAAGCTTAGCAGCCTTTAAAATCATTTCTAAGGAAACTCTTCCGCTGAGTATAATTATCTTGTCCTTTAAAAATATGTTTTTTATTAATGACTCTCCAATAACCTTGTCCAACGCATTGTGACGAGCTACATCTTCAGCAATAACCTTTATCTCTTCAGTGTCACACATAGCCACACAGTGCACTCCTCCAGTGTTTTTAAACACTTCAGAATAGTTCAAATTTGTTCTCATAAATTCGAATATTTTATCTACAGTTACCTTAGTATTGCTTTCTACAGGTTCGCAATTTACTGAATCCAAGAAATCATCAAAGCCGCTGGTCTCTATATTTTTAAGACTATCCAAATCCACCTTTTTAGAATAAAAGCTTTCTCTTGCTGTATCCTTATTTACGGTTTCCACTTCCACTATGCCTTTAACCTCATCCAGCTTAATACTTTCTACATCCTTTAAACTGGCTATAAGTCTTTCAGTTCTTAAAAATCCTAAGGTTAATTCCTTAAGCTTTTCTGGACTGCACAAAAGAGTGGCTAGCTTTTTGCCATTAAGAAAGATAGTCAAAGGATATTCGTATACCAATAATTCATCTGCGGGAGAAACTTCACCCTGTTCTATTTTTACAACTTTACATCCTAAAGTCTTATCCATAATTTATCTCCTTATTAAAAACCTATTTTCTATAAAATCCGCTATGCTGTTTGCATCATTTAAATCTAAAACGGGAATATCTATGTTCAAAGCTTCATCACTGGCTACAGCTATAAAGCTTTCTATATTAAAATTCAAATTATTACAAAGAAAGTCCTCGTTAACCCCTCTTCTATGCACCTCTATCTTTGGATAATTATTATTTTTAAAGCCTTCTATAATAATTAAATCTAAATCACCAAAGAGTTTAATGATATCCTCCAGCTTTTTTTCTTCCCTAAGAATCTGCACCATAGCCAGCTTTTCAGAGGAAGAAATAATAACATTATCAGCACCAGCCTGGCTAAAGCGGTAACTGTCCTTTCCTTCTTTGTCTATATCAAATTTATGTGCATCGTGCTTTAAAACTCCTACAGAAAAATTCTTTGCTTTAAATATTTTAATAAGCTTTTCAATTAAGGTGGTTTTTCCGCTGCCAGACTTAGTGGCAACTATGGATATAACCACAGGTTCTTTTTTACCTAAAGATAAATTTTCCATTAAAACACTCTCCTGCCTGCACATTTTCACACCCTTTTGGTATAATCACAACTCCATTAGCTCTGCTCATGGTCATAAGATGATTGGAGGACTGAGAGCCTGCCTTATAGGCATAATAGCTGCCTTCCTGTTTTTTTATGTGTACATACAAATATTTTTGTCTTCCAGCTTTTCCTCTGAAATTATCAGCTAATATAACTGGGAATTCCTCTTTAAATATCTGACTCTTACCCATCATCTTTTCAATGGCAGGTCTCACAAACTCTTGAAAATCATTAATTATAGCCATAGGGTTACCAGGCAGTGCAAAAAACAATTTATCCTTAATGGTTGCAAAGGTTAAAGGCTTTCCTGGCTTAACAGCCACAGAAGTAAATTTGATGTCAGCCCCTATTTCCTCTAAAATACCTCTGACAAAATCGTAATCTCCTACAGAAGCCCCTCCAGAGCTTAAAACAATATCTGCATGCTCTAGAGCATATTCCATCTTTTCCTTTAAGGCTTCTTTGTTGTCAGGAACTATTCCAAGGGATAAACCATCACAGTTCAAATTTTTCAGCATTGCTTTTAATGAATATTCGTTGCTGTTTCTTATTTTGCCTTTTTGAATTTGGCTGTGTATATCCACCAATTCGTCACCAGTGATAATTAATGCAACAGTAGGCTTTCTATAAACCTTAATATATTCATAGCCTAAGGATGACAAAAGTCCTACCTCTACAGGTCTAATAACAGTACCTTTACTTAAAGCTAAATCGCCGATTTTAATTTCCTCACCCAGCTTTATAATGTTGTTATCTTTTTTCACAGCTTCTGATAGATATAAGGTCTCATCTTCTGTTCTTACCTTTTCAATTTGTATAACTGCATCTGCTCCCTGTGGTACCGCTGCACCAGTCATAATCTTATAAGCTTCACCAGCTTTAATAACTTCCTCACAAAAGTCTCCAGCTTTTATAAGTCCCTTTATTTTAAAGCCGCCTATATTTTCTTCACTGCAGTTTACGCTGTCCTCAGACTTTATAGCATAGCCGTCCATAGCTGATTTATCAAAGGGAGGCAGGTTATCCTTTGAATATATATCCTCTGCTAATACATCATTTAGACAATTTAAAATATGTTTTTCCTCTGAACTTAGCAGCTTTGCTTCTTCAATTATTATGTTTAATGCATCACCTGGATTTATCATCTTAACTTTCCTTTCAATATCTACACTGATTCCACTCTCATAGCTTTTCTTATTTTGTAATACTGCTCTTTAACGTATTCTTCTGCCCAGTTTTGATCCATAATCTTTTCCACCTTTATAGCGCAATATTTAAATTCAGGAGTTTTAGAAATTGGATCTAAATAGTCAGCAGTAAGTTCATTACAAGCACCTATCCACCAGTGATAAGTCATAAAAGTAGAACCTTTTTTAATTCTTTCACTTATTTGTGCTCTTGATATAATAGTTCCTCTTCTAGAGCTTATTCTAACCAATTCTCCATCTTCTATATTAAGTTCTTGACCATCTTCTATACTCATTTGGATATAACCCGGCTCGTCTTCTAAGGCTCTTAAGGCACGACAGTTTCCTGTCATAGTTCTAACAGAATAATGTCCTACCTCTCTTACAGTGGAAAGACTTAATGGATACTCTTCATCTGGCTGCTCCATTGGAGGTCTCCATTCACAGGCAAATAATCTTCCCCTTTCAGTAGGAGTTGTGAATTTATTTCCCTCATACAAATATGGAGTTCCTGTATGTTCCTCTGTAGGACATGGCCATTGAACACTGCCCTGCTCCTCCATCTTTTTATAGCTGGCACCAGCGAAGGTTGGACAAAGACTTCTCATTTCATCCCATATCTCTTCTGTATTTTTATAATTCATTTCATAACCCATGGCAGCTGCTATCTCGCTAATAATCTGCCAATCTGGCTTAGCCTCACCCTTTGGCTTCACAGCCTTTCTAATTCTTTGGAAACCTCTATCTGCGGAGGAGTATACCCCGTCATGTTCCCCCCAAGAGGTAGCAGGAAGTATAACGTCTGCATGGAGAGCTGTCTTGTTCATGAATATATCCTGAACTACAACGAATTCCATCTTATCTAATGCTTCTCTTAGCTCCGCAGCGTTTGGATCACTTTGAACTGGATCTTCACCGAATATGTAGTAAGCCTTTAATTTATCTTCCTTTAAAACCAGATGAGGAACTTCAGTTAATGGGTAACCTATTCTGTCGGATAACTTCACTCCCCAAGCCTTTTCAAATTTTTCTCTAGCCTTTTTATCAGTTACAGCTTGGTAACCAGGATATACATTAGGTAATGCACCCATATCGCAGGAACCTTGAACATTGTTTTGTCCACGGACAGGACCAATTCCCACATTAGGTCTTCCAAAATTACCTGTTAAAAGTGCTAAGGAAGCAAGTCCCTTAACTACGTCAACAGCCTGAGCAAACTGACAAACTCCCATACCATAAAGGATAGTTGCATTCTTGGCCTTAGCATACATCCTCATAGCCTTTCTAATGTCATCAGCCTTAATGCCAGTGATCTTTTCTGCATATTCTGGAGTATATTTTTCAACGTTTTCCTTATAAGCTTCAAAGCCTTCTGTATATTTTTCAATATATTCCTTGTTGAATAATCCCTCGTTAATAAGTACATTACCGAAGGCATTAACAAGAGCCATATTAGTTCCACCCTTTATAGGCAGCCATAAATCAGCAAATTTTGTGGACTCAGTCATTCTTGGATCAGTAACAATTATTTTTGCTCCCTTTTCCTTTGCCTTAATAATTCTTCTTGCCACTATAGGATGAGTATCTGCAGCATTGTAACCAAATACAAAAACTAAGTCTGTGTCTTCTATTTCAGGAATAGAATTTGACATAGCTCCATCCCCTAGCGAATAAGTAAGTCCTGCCACAGAAGGTCCATGACATACTCTTGCACAGTGGTCTATATTGTTTGTGCCAATTACAGCTCTCATAAATTTTTGCATAACATAATTAGCTTCATTTCCAGGTCCTCTAGCAGAACCAGTTCCCATGATGGCATCTGCACCATATTTTTCTTTTATAGCTGTAAGACGTTCAGCAGTGTAGTTTATAGCTTCATTCCAGCTAACCTCTACCAGTTCTCCAGCTTTTCTTATCATAGGCTTTTTAATTCTTGAGGTTAGTATCTGTGGATCATTTAAAAAATCCCAGCCATAATGTCCCTTAAGACATAGGTTTCCCTCATTAGTTCTGCCGTCTGCAGCCTCTGCTCTAATAACTTCACCATCTTTTACTACCAGATACAGCTGGCAGCCGCTGCCGCAATATGGGCAGACCGTTAATACTTTATTCTCCATAAAAACTACTCCTCCACTATGTTTTTTGGGTGTAAATAAAAGCCAGCACAAAAAGCATATAAATGCAAATTGTACTGGCTTATCTAAAAGCTAAGGTTAAACCTTTCTTTACAATCAAACCGTGACCAATTTCTTTATTAGAATGGTTATAGTTCTATTCTCTTTTTCAAAATCACATATTTCCCAGCTGTAATCAAATTTACATCCGATTACTTCAACAGCCTCATCTAAAAATTCTT
>JAUZPI010000105.1 GCA_030706015.1 Bacillota bacterium | reverse complement strand
TTGGATTAGCCATATCAAAATTTGATATAACATTAACAGCAGTAGAAGTAGGAGAAGAAATAAGCTTAAATCTAGAATACTGTACAAAGTTGTTTAAGAGAGAAAGCATAGAAAGAATAAGAGATCACTTTATAAACATACTAAAAGAAATAGCTGAGAATCCAGAGAAAAAGATATCAGAAATAGAAATGCTAACAGAAGAAGAGAAGAGAAAAATATTAGTAGAATTCAATGATACAAAAGCAGAGTATCCGAAGAATAAGACTATATATGAACTGTTTGAAGAACAGGTAGAAAAGACACCAGGTAAAATAGCAGTAGTATATGAAGAGAAAGAATTAAGTTATAGAGAACTAAACGAAAGAGCAAACCAGTTAGCAAGATTGTTAAGAGAAAAAGGCGTAGTACCGGACAAGATAGTAGGAATAATGGTAGAGCGTTCTTTAGATATGATAGTAGGAATAATGGGAATATTAAAAGCTGGAGGAGCATATCTGCCCATAGATTCGGAATATCCAAATGAAAGAATAGAATATATGCTAAAAGACAGCGGTACTGAGATTCTGCTAACACAAAAACAGCTAGTAGGTAAGATCAAGTTTAGTGGAAATATAATAGAGGTAAACAGAGAAGAGTTATATGTAGGAGATAGTAGTAATTTAAAGAAGATAAACACACCAAATGATCTTGCATATATAATCTATACATCAGGAACAACAGGCTTTCCTAAAGGAGTACTTTGTGAACATAAAAATGTTATTAGATTAGTTAAAAACACAAATTATATAGAATTTAATAAGGATGATAAAATACTTCAAACAGGTTCCATGGTATTTGATGCTTCAACCTTTGAGGTTTGGGGGGCTTTGTTAAATGGAATAGAATTGTACCTAGCTAAAAAGGAAATAATAATGCAAGCAGAGCTTCTGGAAGAGTTTGTGACTAATCATAATATTACAATCCTGTGGTTAACATCGGAACTATTTAACCAAATTGCTGATGCAAACTTGGGAGTATTTAAAAATTTAAGATATTTGTTGGTGGGTGGAGATGTATTATCAATAAAATATATTAACTTAGTTAGGAGAAAATATGAGAATATAAAAATAATAAATGGATATGGGCCTACTGAAAATACAACTTTCTCAACAATCTATTTAATCGAAAAAACATTTAATTCCAATATACCTATTGGAAAACCAATTTCTAATTCAAATGCTTATATATTGGATAAAAATAATAAGTTAATGCCAATTGGGGTTTATGGAGAATTATGTGTTAGTGGAGATGGACTATCAAGAGGTTATTTAAATAGAATAGAACTTACAAGTGAAAAATTTATAGAAAATCCATACAAGCCTAGGGAAAGAATGTACAAGACAGGAGACTTGGCAAGATGGTTACCAGATGGAAATATAGAATTCAAAGGGAGAATAGACCATCAAGTTAAAATAAGAGGGTTTAGAATAGAACTAGGAGAAATAGAAAGTCGATTATTAAAACATGAAGAAATAAAAGAAGCAGTAGTAATAGACAGAGAAGATAAAGAAGGCAATAAGTATCTATGCGGATATGTAGTAAGTAACAAAGAAATGACTGTAACAGAGTTAAGAGAACATTTATCAAAAGAATTGCCAGACTATATGGTACCTGCATACTTTATTCAGCTAGAAAAGATACCCCTAACATCAAATGGAAAGGCAGATAGAAAAGCATTACCAGCACCAGATGGTGCTATAAACACAGGTGTAGAATATACGGCTCCAAGAAATGAAATAGAACAAGAGATAGCAAAGGTTTGGAGTCAAGTGCTAGGAGTAGATAAGATTGGCATAGATGATAACTTCTTTGCTTTAGGAGGAGATTCAATAAAAGCTATACAAATTACTGCACGTTTAGGTAATTCTAAACTAAAAATAAATATTAGTAAGTTATTTAAAAATCCAAGTATAAGAGCGTTAAGTGCAAATGTACGAAGAACTGAGGAGGAAATAAGTCAATCGATTGTAGAAGGAACCATTGAATTAACAGCAATACAAGAATGGTTTGTTCAAAAAGAGTTCACAAATATGAATCATTGGAATCAAGCATTCATGTTATATTCAAAAGAAGGCTTTGATGAGGATGTAATAAGGGAAGCATTTACAAGGATAATTGAGCATCATGATGCTTTGAGAATAGTTATTAAAAAAGAGCAAAATAGTTTAAAGGTATACAATAGGGGAATAACAGGAAAATTATTTGACTTAAGAATTATAGATTTAAGATATGAAAATTCATATGCAGATAAGATATTAGATGAAGCTAACAAAATACAGGCAAGTATAGACATTTTTGAAGGCCCGTTGGTAAAATTAGGATTATTTAAAACAAGCAATGGAGACCATTTATTAATAGCTATTCACCATCTGGCAATAGATGGAGTATCATGGAGAATATTATTTGAAGATTTCAATGCAGCTTATAAGCAAGCTATAAATAGAGAGAAGATAACATTACCAGAAAAGACTCACTCGTTTAAGACGTGGTCAGAGAGAATGCAAAACTATGCTAAAAGCAGTGAACTGCTAAATGAGATAGATTATTGGTCTAAAATCGAGAAAACAAAAATAGAAAGCCTTCCTAGAGATAATGAAACTGTTGTAGATAATAAGGTTAAAAATTCTGCAGTGTCGTGGATGAAGTTATTAACAAAAGATACTGAAAATTTATTAATGAATACAAATTATGCTTATAATACTGAGATAAATGATATTCTATTAGCTGCACTAGGATTAACGATAAAAGATTGGACAGGAGAGAATAAGGTTTTAATAAATCTTGAGGGACATGGAAGAGAAGAAATAGTTCCAGATATAAATATATCAAGAACAGTGGGATGGTTTACATCACAGTATCCTTTAATTTTAAATGTTACAGAAACTGATGATATAGGCTACTATATAAAGTCAGTAAAAGAAGATATAAGAAAGATACCAAATAAGGGCATTGGTTATGGAATATTAAAATATATAACACCTAAGGAATATAGAAATGAAATAGAATTTAAGCTAATTCCTCAAATAAGCTTTAATTATTTAGGGCAGTTTGATAAAGATGTAAATCAAGATTTATTTACTACTTCAGTGATATCAGCTGGAACATCTATAAGTGAAGAGTCACAAAGAATATATGATATAAATATAAATGGAATGGTTATCTATGGCGAGTTACAATTGAGTTTTCAATATAATAAAGAACAGTATAATTCGGATACAATAGAAAAATTAGCAATAAGTTATGAAAAAATGCTTTTAAAAGTAATAAATCATTGTATTGAAAAAGAAGAGTCAGAGATGACGCCAAGTGATTATGGATACGACGAATATGAATATATTAAATTAATGGATACAGATAGTGGCATAAGCATAGGAATAGAAGATGTAGCAATAAGAAATAAAATAAAAGAAAAAGAATACTACGAAGCTTCACCAGCACAAAAAAGAATGTATATGTTACAAAGCTTTGATAAGAAAAGTATTGCGTACAATAGTCCAATGGCATTTGAGTTTTCTGGAGTATTAGATGTTGGTAAAGTACAAAAGGTATTTAAAAAGTTAATAGAGAGACATGAAACTTTAAGAACAAGCTTTAAGTTAATTGATGACGAGATAATGCAGAAAATACATAAATATGAGGATATTGACTTTAAGTTTGACATTGTAGAACTAGTGGATGAAAGTGACATAAGTGGCTATATTCAGAATTTTGTTAAAGCTTTTGATTTAGAAAAAGCACCGCTTTTAAGAGGTTCAATTATAAAGGTATCAGAAGAAAAGTATATATTGTTATGTGATATTCATCATATAAATTTTGATGCTGCTTCTAAGACAATATTAATTGAAGAATTTTGGATGCTTTATGAAGACAAAAATTTAGAGAAGTTAGAAGTTCAGTATAAGGATTATTCGGTATGGCAAAACAAAATATATAATTCAAGCAAGAGTAAAATGCAAGAAAAATATTGGTTAAGTAAATTTGAAGGGGATTTGCCAAGATTAGAATTACCAACAGATTATCCTAGAGGTTTAGTACTAGATTTTAATGGAGATTTCTATGATTTTGAGCTTAAAGAAGAATTACTTAAAAGACTAAGGGAAATATGTAAAGATCAAAACGTTACTTTATTTTCTATACTTTTTTCAGCATATAATATTATTCTATCAAAGATTACTAACCAAGAGGACATAGTCGTTGGTGCTCCTGTTAATTGTAGGAACCATATACAGTTAGAGAAAGTCATAGGAATATTTTTAAATACAATTGCAATTAGAAGTCAACCTAAGAAGAATATTACTTTTAGGGAGTTTTTGAAGGAAGTAAATAAAAATATTATTGAGGGCATGGAGAATCAAGATTATCAATTTGAAATGCTTATAGAAAAATTGAATGTTCTAAGAGAATTAAATAGAACGCCAATTTTTGATACAATTATGAATTTTAAAAGTATGAATAAATCTTCTAACTCTGATGATAAAATCAAATTTTCTATACATGACATTGGGAGAGAGCAAGCTAAGTTTGATATTACAATGTATGTGACTGATTTAAGAGACACTGTGAAAATAAGTTGTAATTATAGAACATCACTATTTAAAAGAGAAACTATTGAATATTTAATGATAGGATTTTTAAACTTACTTAATCTTATATCTACAGATATTGAGAAATACCTTAAGGAATATAATATATTTAGTAAAACTGATGTAGTATTAAATAAAAATAAACTGGCTATAAGTGATTCATATAACAGATTTGAGAAAGAAGAAATTAATCAAAGTATTATAGAACGTTTTGAAAGGGTGGTAGCTAAATATCCGAATAATATTGCGGTAAAAACAAATAAAGATTTTATAACCTATGATTTGTTAAATAAAAGAGTAAATAAATTGAGTCAAAGTATACTAAAGAGTACGGTAGCAAATAACAAATCATTGAATAATATCAAACCACAGACAGTAGCACTATTATGTAATCATGATATAGAAATGATTGTAGCTATGTTAGGAGCATTAAGAACAGGAGTTATTTTTGTACCATTAGATCCTACATATCCAAAAGATAGATTAATCTATATGTTAAGAAATTCAGAAGCAGCAATGTTAATTAGTGATAGTGCCAATATTACTTTAGCTGAAAAATTAAAGGAGTATTTAGATAAAGACATATTTATTTGTGAGATCGATGAAAATATTTGTGATGAAAAATATAGTAAAAAAGTTGAAGCTGAACAAATAGCATATATAATGTATACGTCAGGTTCTACAGGAGAACCAAAGGGAGTAGTTCAGACTAATGAAAATGTATTAGCATTTTTATGTGGTTATACTAATGAATTTAATATTAATGATAAGGATAAGATTACTCTACTTTCATCATATAGTCATACAACAGGAATAATAGATATATTTAGTGCATTATTAAATGGTGCAACACTATGTCCGTATGATATTAAATCGGAAGGTAATATGGACAATCTTGTAAAGTGGATTGAGGATGAGGAAATAACAATATATCACTCTGTACCTTCTGTCTATAGATATTATATGAACTGCGTTAAAGAAAATAAAAATTCTATGATTAGGCTTATTATACTTGGAGGGGAAAGTCTACATAAGAGTGATGTGGAGTTATATAAGAAAAACTTTGCAGACGATTGTATATTTGTGAATTTATTTGGTTCTTCAGAAGTAATTGTTGCTACATCTTATCTAATAAGCAAAGAAACTGAGATGGAGAATAATATAGTACCGATAGGATATTTAGTAGATAACGTGGAGTGCTATATAATAAATGAAAATGGAGAAGAAGAATCAGTATATGGGGTTGGTGAAATAGTTTATAGCAGTAAGTATCTTGCTAAAGGTTATTGGAATTTAGAGAACAAGACAAAAGAAGGTTTTATAACTAATCCAATAACAAAAACTGGAGTAGTTTATCGCAGTGGAGATATAGGACGTATTTTACCAGATGGAAGGCTTGAATATTTAGGAAGAGCTGATTATCAAGTAAAAATAAGAGGATATAGGGTTGAAGTAAGTGAAATAGAGAGTGTGTTAGATAAAATAGATTCAATTGAAAAAAGTGTTGTAGTAGCATATGAGGAAGAGCTTGGAGAAAAATATTTAGCTGCATATTTTGTGGTTAAAGATGGGAAAGAGTTCAGCTTAGAGATTATTAAGAATGAATTAAAAAATACACTTCCAAGTTATATGATCCCTTTATTTTTTAAGGAGATAGAAGAAGTTCCATTAACCCCAAATGGTAAGATTGATAAAAAGGCACTACCTAAAATAGAATTTGAAGTAGAAGGTAAAGAATATGCAGCACCGACAAATGAAATAGAAAAAAAACTAGTAGAAATATGGGAAGAAATTCTCAAGATAAGTAAAATAGGGATTAATGATAATTTCTTTGATTTAGGAGGCCATTCGTTAAAAGCAACCTTATTAGTTGGAAGAATTTACAAGGAGTTCGATGTAAAAGTGGAACTTAAGGATATATTTAACTTTAGTACAGTAAGGGAGATAAGTGAACAGATAAAATCCAAAGAAAAAAATATATACGAAATAATAGAAAAATTAGGGGTGCAAGAATGGTATGAAACTTCTTCAGCTCAAAAAAGAATGTATTTAATGCAGCAAGTTGATAAAGAAAGTATTGCCTACAATATACCATATACCTTAGAGATAGTTGGGAAGATAGAGTTAAGTAGAATTAAAGAAACCTTCTTTAAATTAATAGAAAGACATGAAAGTCTAAGGACAAGCTTTAAGTTAATTAATGATAAGATACTGCAAAAAATACACAAATATGAAGATATTAACTTTGAGTTTGATGTAGTAGAACTAAAAAATGAAAGTGATATAAATAGTTATTTTAAGAATTTTATAAAAGTATTTGATTTAGAAAAAGCACCACTTATAAGAGGTGGAATTATAAGGGTATCAGAAGAAAAACATATATTATTATGGGATATACATCATATAGTATGTGATGGAACTTCCATGGGAATATTTATGACTGAATTTTGGAAAGTTTATGGAGGAAAAGAATTGGAACCCGTAGATTTACAGTATAAAGACTATTCAGCATGGCAAGCAAAGAGAAAACAAAATAAAGAATTAAAAAAACAGGAGGAATATTGGTTACAAGAGTTAAGTGGTGAAATACCAATATTAAACTTATCTACAGATTATCCAAGACCTAAACTTAAAAGCTTTGAAGGGGATAGTATAAGCTTTGTGTTAGATAAGGAGATTACTAATAAACTTAAATGCATGACTAAAGAAACAAGAACTACAATGTATATGGTACTTTTATCAACTGTGAATATTTTATTGTCAAAGTATAGTTATCAAGAAGAGATAATAGTTGGTACAACAATAGCTGGAAGGAATCATAGAGAATTAGAAAAAATAATAGGAATGTTTGTTAATACTTTAGCTATAAAGAGTACTGTGGATAGTAAAATAAGTTTTGAGGAATATCTTAAAAATATAAAAGAAACAACCTTGAAAGCTTATGAAAATCAAGATTATCAATTTGAAGAATTGGTTGAAAGGTTAGGAATAGAAAGAGATTTAAGTAGGAATCCTTTGTTTGATGTTATGTTTTCATTACAAAATACGGAAAAGGCAGAAGTGTTAGCTGATGGTCTAATATTAAAACAAGATTTAGCAAGTAGAATGACATCTAAATTTGATATTTCGATTACAGCTATAGAGGTTGAGGAAGGTATAATAGTATTATTTGAATATTGCACTAAATTATTTAAAAAACAGACAATACAAAAAATGGCTGATGATTTTATAAACATTATAAATGAAATAACTAACAATAGGTATGTGAAACTTTCAGACATTTTATTATTAAATACAGATCAATTAGAGGAAGTTAAGAATGAAATAGAGGATTTAAATTATAATATTGAATTTGATTTCTAGATTGAAATTGTAAGTCTAGTTTAAAATCTATTTAGTGGAATAAATAATGTTATAAATTTTTTTGGTGTAAAAATATGATTTTCAAGTATGCAAAGCTTAATATGATGAATGTTTAATTGGAGTGTTTGTATATTAAAAATAAAGTATATATGTTGTAAATTTAGTCTTTCAGCAGAATTAAAATACGGTTACCTATTTTGACTTAGATTATTGTTTGCAGCATATATATTAACTCAATTTTACAAGGAGGAATCTAAAATGAATAACAAAAAAGAATTATGGTTTGACGCGAGAAATTTAAATGAGGAAGAAGTAACAGTGTTGGTGCCACTTGCAACAAATAATGGGTATAGTGGTGTAATGGTAACGCTAGAGTGCAAAAAAATAATAGATATTTTACCAGAAAGCGTGAAGGTATTGATTTTTTTATCAACTGGCGAAGTTGAGGAATGTAAAAAGTTATTAAGTAAAATTGGTAAAAGGGATGTAATTATTTTTTCTAAAGAAAAAGAAATTTTAAAGGCTATGGGTAATATAAAGAAAGGACTATATTTAAGTGTAGATGATAAAGAATCTTTAGATAAAACTGTTGAAATGACTCAGTATTTTAAGCACGTTGTTATAGAATTTAAATCAGAAACAAATATTCCACTTGAATTAGTATTAGCTTTTTCGCAAAAAAATAATTGTAGTATCTGTAAAAAAGTTACTGACGGAAATGATGGGTGGATAGCATCAATGGTTATGGAAATGGGCAGTCATTCTGTGCTTCTTTCATCTAAAAATCCAGAACATGTTTTATCATTAAAAAAACAAATGGATAAATTAACTCAGAATAAGATTAATATTAAGGAACTTACTATAGTTGAATTAAAACATATAGGAATGGGCGATAGAATTTGCATTGATACAACATCTACTTTAAAGGAAGATGAAGGTTTGATTTTAGGTTCAACATCTAGTGGAGGTATTCTTGTAAGTTCTGAAACACACTTTTTACCATATATGGAGTTGAGACCATTCAGGGTTAATGCTGGGGCATTACATCTTTATGCATGGAATGCAGAAGATAAAACAGATTATCTTTCGGAATTAAAGGCTGGAAGTGAAATTATGACAGTTGATTCTAAAGGAAACACTAGATTCGTTTCTGTTGGACGTATAAAAATGGAAAGAAGACCATTACTATTGGTAAAAGCAAAAGATGAAAATAATATTGAAGTAAATGTTATTATTCAAGATGATTGGCATGTAAGAATAATTGGAGTTAAAGGAAATCCAATGAATTGTACTGAGCTAAAACCAGGCGATAAAGTCCTTGGATATACATGTGAATCAGGCAGACATGTTGGAATTAAAATAGATGAAAATATAATTGAAAAATAGGTGTAAATTTTTATGATATTTTAATTATTAAACATAAAATGCAAGGGGGAATGGAAAAGATGGTTTTGGGTAAGGAAAAGAGATTAAATAGATTATTTAATAACTCTGGTAACATAATTATTGTCCCAATGGATCATGGGATAACATTGGGACCAATCAAAGGGATAGATTGCATTCAAGATACAGTTAGCAAATTAGTTAAAAGTAATGTAGATGCAATATTACTTCATAAAGGACTGATTAATAGTTGTGAGAAGGAATTAATTAATAAAAATGTAGCAACGATAATGCATTTATCTGCCAGTACAAGCTTAAATCCTAGTTCAGGAATTAAAACTGTTGTTGGTAGTGTATTTGAAGCTGTTGCATTTGGGTGTGATGCCGTTTCTGTCCATATTAATATTGGGAACGAATATGAATCTGAAATGTTTAGAGATATTTCTAAGGTATCACGTGATTGTTATAAATATGGAATGCCTCTTATTGCTATGATGTATGCAAGAGGTAAAGAAATAACAGATGAAAATAATGTAGAAGTTGTTAAACATGCTGCAAGAGTGGGGGCAGAGTTAGGTGCTGATATAGTTAAAGTTAATTATACTGGAAGTAGAGAAACTTTTAAGATGGTTGTTGATACATGCCCAGTTCCAGTAGTTATTTCTGGTGGAGAAAAGGTAGATTCAAATATTGAATTTTTGAGATATATAAATGATGCAATTATGGCAGGTGCTAGGGGAGTTTCAATAGGTAGAAATATTTTTCAAAGTGAGGATATGGAGTTATTAGTTAAGGCAATTTATAAGATTGTTAATTTAAAGGAGCCTATCGAAAGAGTAATTAGTGAATTATATGTATAAAGCTAAGAAAATTAAAGCTGGTTGAGTATACTAATAAAAATAAAATAGTACATTAAGCAAGAGAGGGTATGAAATGAATGAAGATAAGTTAGCAATTAATTTAATTACTGAAGCAAAACAATATTGGAAAAACATATTTTCACAAGAATTCAAAAGAGTTTCTTTAACAAATCAACACAAAAAAAGTAACATTGGATTTAATAAGCATAGTATTAGAGTAAGTGGAGAGTTGTTTTCTAAATTAGAAAGAATAACAAGATGCAATGATATATCTATATATACATTTTTAGTTACAACATTAGAAATTCAATTATATAAATATACTTCTCAAAGCGAATTATTAATAGGTATTCCAGTATATTTTAAATCAAATAAATCTGAAACAGTAAATAAAATCATGCCATTTAAAAGCATAATAGGTGAAAACAATACTTTTAAAGAACAGTTGATTAATGTGAAAAATGAATTGGAGGAAATTTATAGATATCAAGTATATCCTATTAATGAAATAGTAAAAAGAAGAAATACGGAATATTTGGATAAGGGGTACTCTATTAATATTGCAATGAAAAATATTCATAATATGATTCATATAAATTATATGTTAAGTTATGAAGATAGTGAGATAAATTTTTTAATTGATAAAAAAGATGATTATGTTGATATAGAATTAATATATAACACAAGTTTAATAAGTAAAGAGTTTATCTTAGAATTTGGCAGAAGTTATTTGAAAATATTTGATGAAATAATTTCAAATTTACAAATTCCGATAAGGAATATAGACATATTATTAGAAGAAGAAAAAAGAAAAATATTAGTAGAATTTAATGATACAAAGTTAGAATATCCTAAAGATAAAACCATATACGAGCTGTTTGAAGAACAAGTTGAAAAGACACCGGAAAATATAGCATTAGTATATGAAGAAAAAGAATTAAGTTATAAAAAACTGAATGAGAGAGCAAACCAATTAGCAAGAGTGTTAAGGAAAAAAGGTGTAGGACCAGACAAGATAGTAGGAATAATGGTAGAGCGGTCTTTAGAAATGATAGTAGGAATAATGGGAATATTGAAGGCAGGAGGAGCATATCTGCCAATAGATCCAGACTATCCAAATGAAAGAATCGAATATATGTTAGAAGATAGCAAGACAGATATTTTGTTAACACAAACACCTCTATTGGGTAAAAGTGAGTTTGGTGGATGCATAATAGAAATAGACAAAGAAGAATTATATGTAGGAGATAGTGGTAACTTAGAAAAGATAAATACAAGTAATAATCTTGCATATGTAATCTATACATCGGGTTCAACAGGTAAACCTAAAGGTGTTATGATTGAACATCAAAATGTTAATAATTTTATAATTGCTACTACTAATAGAATATCCATGAATCAAAATTACAATATATTAGCGCTGACTACGATATCATTTGATATATTTTTACTTGAAACATTACTTCCACTTTCAAGAGGTATGAAAATTATAGTTGTTGGTAATAAAGCACAAAAAGATTCTATTGAATTAAACGAAATTATTGAGAAGAATAATGTCAATATAATTCAAGTTACGCCTTCAAGAGTTAAATTAATTACAAATAACTACAAGAACTTGACTAGTTTGAGTAAAGTGGAGAAATTGTTAATTGGAGGAGAAGCATTACAAAAAAATTTATTAGAAAAGTTGAGTGAACTTAAATCAACAGAAATATTTAATATGTATGGTCCTACAGAAACTACAGTTTGGTCGACTATTGCACAAGTGATTGATGGAAAAGCTATAACTATAGGAAAGCCAATATCAAACACAAGAATATTAATAGTAGATAAAAATAATAAACTACAACCAGTAGGGATTGCAGGTGAACTATGTATATCAGGAGATGGACTAGCAAGAGGGTACCTAAATAGACCAGACTTAACAGAAGAAAAGTTTGTATCAAACCCATATGAGCCAGGTGAAAAGATGTATAAGACTGGAGACTTAGCAAGATGGATGCCAGACGGAAATATAGAATTCATAGGAAGAATAGACAATCAGGTGAAAATAAGGGGATTTAGAATAGAATTAGGGGAAATAGAAAGTCAATTGCTAAAACATCAACAAATAAAAGACACAGTAGTAATAGATAGGCAGGATAAAGATGGCGATAAATATCTATGTGCATATGTAGTAAGTAATAGAGAAATAACAATAACAGAATTAAGAGAACATTTATCAAAAGAGTTACCAGACTATATGATACCAGCATATTTTATACAACTAGAAAATATACCACTAACACCAAATGGAAAGATAGACAGAAAAGCATTACCAGAACCAGAAGGTGATATAAATACAGGAGTAGAATATATAGCACCAAGAAATGAAATTGAAGAAAAGATAGTGAAGGTTTGGAATCAGGTATTAAGAGTAGAAAAGATAGGAATAGATGATAACTTCTTTGCTTTAGGAGGTACTTCGTTAAAGGCCATACAAATTGTATCTACGATACATATGGAACTTAATTCAGAATTACCTGTAAGTGAGTTGTTTAATACACCAACAATAAGACAAATAGGAGAATATATAAGGAATTCTAAAGAAAGTATTTATACATCAATAGAACCAGCAGAAGAAAATGAAGTATATGAAGTATCTTCTGTACAAAAGAGAATATATGCCTTAAATCAATTTGCAAAAGAGGAAATAAACTACAACATACCATCAGTAATGATAGTAGAAGGTAATATAGACAGAGCAAGAATTGCACAAGCATTTAAAAGATTAGTAGAAAGATATGAATCCTTAAGGACATCTTTCGAGATGAGAGATGGAGATATAGTACAGAGAATACACAAGGAAACAGTATTAGATGTAGAGTATAGTGAAATTGAAGACAAAAAGGAAGTATTAGATAAAGAGATACAAAACTTTATAAGACCATTTGATTTGTCAAAGGCTCCGCTATT
>JAUZPI010000104.1 GCA_030706015.1 Bacillota bacterium | reverse complement strand
CCCCAGGTTTCTCTGGCTTCTTCTAGAGTCTCCCTGAAAACTGCGTACATTATAAGTGCTGAAGCAAAGGCTAAGGCTACAGGAATAAATTTCGGTGACTGCTTGCTTATGATAGAGCCAATGCCTGCCCCCAGTGCCATAGGTATAGAGGCAAAGATGGACAGCAGCATAATGGTAAAGAGGCTTTTATTACTTTGTTTTAGAAGATATCCTATGGTAAGGCCTTCAGGTATACCATGAAGAATTAGAATGAGTGCCAGCTGTAATCCTTTTAGTAAGGAGATGCTTAGTAAAGAGCCTAGAGCAATACCAGCGGGAAAATTATCAATGGCAAAGCCGATGGTCATAAATATTGCGGCATTAAACAAATGCTGATTTTTATTTTGCCTGGATTCAGGTGTTCTTTGATGAAGGTGTCCATCTAGTATAGTTGAAAAAATAAGACCTATAATCATTGAAATAAGGCATAATCTAGTGCCTCCATCCTTAAAAGCCTCGGGTATTAAATCGAAACAAACTACAGACAGTAATAAACCTGCAATAAAGCCTAACAAGGTTCCTCTAAATCTATTAGTAGTTTTTGCTGTAATAAGAGAAATTAATATGCCGAGTAATAAGGAACACCATGCTGTAAAGAATCCTAAATTGCTTATACTTAACATTATGTTATGAAAGATATCCATAACTCCTCCGAAAAATTGTTCCTTAGAATACTTATGTGCACATTTAGTATTATAGAATCAATACTAATAGCATGTACAAAAAATAAAAGTGACTACGCTAAAAGCATAGTCACAATTGTATTAAGCACAATATTTAAACAGCAGGATTTTCATTTAGTATGAATTCGTTTATTACATGAGCTACGCCGTCTTCTTCATTAGATTTAGTTACATAATCAGCAATTTCTTTAATTTCAGGAAAGGCATTTCCCATTGCAACTCCAAGGCCAGCGTATTCTAGCATATGAATATCATTACCAGCATCCCCTACACAAATAACTTCTTCTTGCTTGATTCCAAGGTTTTGTGCTAATAAATGAACTCCAACACCTTTATTAACCTCTTTATTTAAGAACTCTAGGAAATAAGGAGCACTTCTTACAACAGTGTATTTTTCATAAACTTCTGCAGGAAGATTGTTTATGGCTTCTGTTAATATTGGTTCTTCATCAATCATCATAATTTTAACTATAGTAGTATTTTTATCAAGAGTATAGAAGTCAAGTTCATGAAGTGGTATTGCATTCATAGTAGCTTCAACTTCACTATACTTATTAATTTTAGGTGTTATACATTCACTTGGTGTTAGGGCATGTATGTTTACATTTAGTTTTTTACTTAAATCTGTTAAATAGTGCAAATCTTCGTGAGTCATTAGATTTTTAGCGATTATTTCACCACTTTTTGTATCCTGAACAACGGCTCCGTTAAAGGCAACAGCAAAATCACCATCATCAACTAAGTTAAGTTCTTTTAGGTATTTCTCGATACCTTTAACAGGTCTTCCAGTAGCAAGAACTACTTTAACACCCTTTGATTTTGCTTTCTGAATAGCTTTGAAATTTTTTGAGGATATAGTTTTATCTTCCTTGAGAAGTGTTCCGTCCATATCTAGTGCTATTAGCTTGTACATAATATCCCTCCTAATATGTTAACTCAACAATAATAAACCTAGTTAAATCATTTTGTATCCAAAACAATTATATCACTTGCAGAATATTTTTAAATATATCTAAAATTTCAGTAAATGTTTACATAGAAAAAAATTTTTTTGTCAAATCATGAAATAAAGCAAGTATTAAACATACCATTGAAAAATATGTTGTAAACTGATATAATTTACTATGTTTTAGAATGCTCTTAAGCAATGGTAGGTCTGTGATTTTCGCAGACCTTTTTAAATAGCAATCAATGCAATAAAGATACTGATTTTAAAAATAAAAGAATGTGAAAACATATTAGTCACAGAAGGAAGGGATTTTTAAGTGTCAGACTTAATTAATGAAATAGAAAAGAGAAGAACCTTTGCTATTATATCCCACCCTGATGCAGGTAAAACAACTTTGACAGAAAAGTTGCTTTTATACGGGGGTGCTATTAGAACAGCTGGTTCAGTAAAAGCTAGAAAAGCAGCAAAGCATGCAGTTTCAGACTGGATGGAGATTGAAAAACAAAGAGGTATATCTGTAACTTCCTCTGTTCTTCAATTTAATTATGAAGGTTTTTGTATTAATATACTTGATACACCTGGGCATCAAGACTTCAGTGAAGATACATATAGAACGTTAATGGCAGCTGATAGTGCTGTCATGGTTGTAGATGGTGCTAAGGGTATAGAAGAGCAAACCAGGAAGCTGTTCCATGTTTGCAGCCTTAGAGAAATACCTATATTTACTTTTATAAATAAGATGGATAGAGAGGCTAAAGATCCATTTGAACTTCTTCAAGAAATCGAAGGGGAACTTGGTATAAAGTGCTATCCTATGAATTGGCCTATAGGTTCAGGAAAGGACTTTAAAGGGGTTTATGACAGATCCAGCAAGGTAATTCAAGTATTTAATGGCGGTAATCACGGGCAAACAGAAGTTGAAACAGTAGAAGGAAGCGTAGAAGATAACGTATTTAGAGATCTTTTAGGAGATATACTTCATGATAAATTGATGGAAGATATAGAACTATTAGATATTGCTGGAGATGAGTTTAGTATTGAGAAGGTAAGAGCAGGAGAACTTACACCGGTATTTTTTGGAAGTGCTTTGACTAACTTTGGTGTGCAGCCTTTCCTTGAAGAATTCTTAAGATTAACTCCACCACCACTTTCAAGAAATGCAGATTGTGGAGAAATTGATGTATTTAATAATGAATTCTCAGCTTTCGTGTTTAAAATTCAGGCTAATATGAATAAGGCACATAGAGATAGAATTGCTTTTATGAGAATATGTTCTGGTGAATTTAAAAGAGGAATGGAAGTATTTCATGTTCAAAAAGGAACTAAGGTAAAATTAGCTCAACCTCAGCAATTTTTAGCTCAAGATAGAGAAATTGTTGAAAAAGCTTATGCGGGGGACGTTATAGGTGTATTTGATCCAGGTATTTTCAGTATTGGTGATACATTATGTGAGAGCTCTAATAAGTTTCGCTTTGAGGGTATACCAACCTTTGCTCCTGAACATTTTGCAAGAGTAAGAACTATAGATACTATGAAGAGAAAACAGTTCATTAAGGGAATAACAGAAATTTCTCAAGAGGGAGCAATACAAGTATTTAAAGAACTGCATATTGGAATTGAAGAAATTATAGTTGGCGTAGTTGGTGTGCTGCAATTTGAAGTTTTAGAGTATAGATTAAAAAATGAATATAATGTAGATATTAAAATGGAAAGATTACCTTTCAGATATATAAGATGGATAGAAAATAGTGATATAGATGTGGATGATTTAAATATTACATCGGACACAAGAAGAGTTAGAGATTTAAAGGATAGAAGTCTTCTTATATTCCAAAGTGACTGGGCGATAAGCTGGGCATTAGAACACAATAAGGGTATAATACTATCCGACATAGGTAAGAATTAATATAAACTTATAAGCTACCCCCATGATTATCATGGGGGTATTTTATTTACATAGTTTTTCTTCTTTCAAATATGGCATCTATAGTGAAGACTAATGCTGAGAAAATAATAAGAATATTGATTATGCTAATGCTTCCCTGGATTATCAATATAATAAGCCAGGTTAATAGTAAAAGTCCTCCTAGCCAACGTAAAAATAGCATATACTATATTCATTTCCTCCTTTGATTGTTATTTATAATTTCTTAATAAGATAGGTGAACAAGAGTATTTTGTCCACTTAATACAATTAATATACACTGAACATTGTATCCATACATTTGCAATAATAATATCTGAAATGTATATTAATATCAAAGCATTTATAGAGGTTTTAAAAGCAATTATACAATAACATTTTTGAAAGGATTGATTATAGTTTATGGAAAGAAAAGATACTTTGTACAATTCAAAAACCTTAAGTATGGTACAAGTGGCAATAATGGCAGCAATCATTTATGTTGCGACATGGCTTATTCAAATACCAGTAGCAACAGGAGGATTCAAGGGACTTGTTCACTTGGGAGACAGCATGGTTTTCGTAGCAGCTGTTTTACTTGGTAGAAACAAAGCAGCTACAGCTTCAGCAGTAGGAATGTGTTTATTCGATTTGTTATCACCATATGCAATGTGGGCTCCATTTACTTTTGTAATTAAAGGACTTATGGCATATATAGCAGCTACTATAGCTTATAGAAACGGTCTTCAAGGAAAAAGTGTTATTAATAATGTAGTAGGATTTGTGCTTGGAGGCATTTGGATGATACTTGGCTACTTCGGAGCTGGAATTTTATTAAATCATTTTGGTATGCATATGCCTTGGAATCAAAGCTATATAGCAGCGCTTCCTAATATACCAGCAGATATTGCACAGGTAGTTATAGGAATAATTATAGCTACACCTCTTAGCCTTATATTAAAGAAAGCAAATGTCATACACAAATAAACCCTCCCAATCTCAGATTGGGCTTTAGTTCACTAACTTATGAGGAGAATGCAATAAACTAATAGTACTATTTATATAGAGGGATATTACACACAAATAATCTCTCTCGATCTCAGATCGAGCTTTCATTCACTAGCTTATGTGGGGAAGATAGTAGCAAGAAGTATTCTATGTATTAGGAGATATCACAAATTAAATAAACCATCCCAATCTCAGATTGGGCTTTAGTTCACTAACTTAGTAATGGGATTGTATATGAAACAATGTTTTCAGTATGATCTCATTAGTTTGTTCTAGGGATCATTTTCTTACTAAGAATAAAATAAAAAAGAGAGGTTAACCCTCTCTTGTAATATCTTACTTTCTGAAGTTGTTTCTGTTTGCTTTTCTTGATTTTCTGCATTCAGGACATCTTACTGGATCGTTTTCAAATCCTTTTTCTTTGTAGAATTCTTGTTCCCCTTCAGTGAATACAAATTCTTTTCCGCAATCTTTGCAAACAATAGTCTTGTCAGCCATTAAAAAAACCTCCTCATAAATCATAGGACTAAAATTTCTTGATATATTTTTCTCCTATGAATGGGAGGAACAAAATACCTTGAAACGTTAACCTAGATTTTTATTTAAAATACAAATTTATTATATCATAACTTACTAAAATTACAACTATTTATGAAAAAAATTATACGTATATATTATAAATTATAAAGGATTTTTTCTCTAGATTATAGAATTATTTTGTGTAAAGTAGTATTATATTAGTATCGTCTTGTTGAGAAATTTTCTATAATAAAACTATGGTACAATAGGAAGGGTAACATATGAAAAATTACGAAGAATTGTTGGAAAAATATGAAAGATTGAAAGAAGAATTTGAAACCTATCAAAATTTTGCAGAAAGTACTATTCAGCTTATGAATGAGAAGAATACTAAGCTTGAAAAAAAGCTTGATTCATTGACTAATATTGTTGAGGTAGGTAAATATATAAACTCGAATGTTAGTGAGGATAATCTTATTCCCATGATTAATGATATGATTATTGGGATACTTGGAGTTACCTATTCATCTATATACTTACTTCAACCTGACGGAAAATTAATAGTAAAAGCTACGAATGTCTTTGATGGCAATCACAATTTTTTGGAAAACGATTTTTTTAGTGAATTGAATAATGGTAAACCCTTCGTAGTAAATAGTAAAGAGAAATTATTTGAACAAGATAATAGAAGAGCTGATATACATTCGGTGATTGGTGTACCAGTTTATTTGAGAGAAAGATTTATGGGATATATTATCGTTGAACATACCTTATGTAATTTCTTTGGTCATGATCATATAACCTTTATATCCGGTATAGCAAATCAAATAGGTATTGCTTTGGAAAATAACTTCCTTTATAAAAAAGTAATGGAAAGCTCTATTAAAGATCCTTTATTAGGAATTTTCAATAGAAAGTATTTCTTTAACTTTGTTGAGGATGAGGTTAAAAATGAACCAAATAAAGCTTTTGCAATAGTAATGTTAGATATAGATAATTTTAAAAAATTCAATGATAATTATGGACACCAATTTGGAGATGAGGTACTTATTCAGGTTGCTAAGGTTATCAAAAATAATATTGGTGAAAATGATAAGGTAGCCAGATATGGTGGAGAAGAGATTGTTATATATTTGCATAGAGTTGAAGGTTATGATGAAACTTATAGAAGAGTAGATGAACTTAGAGAAAAATTGAGTTTAAACATTGTTCAGCACGGAGAAATTAAAAAAACAGTTACAGCAAGTTTTGGTATTAGTTTCTATCCAGGTGATGGTAATGATGTACAAAATGTAGTAAGTGTAGCTGATGCAATGATGTACGAAGCTAAAAAACGTGGAAAAAATAGAGTTATAAGTAGTAAAAATAGTTTATTAAGAGAAGGGTAGGGAACAAATTCTCTACTTTATTTCTTTATAATGAAAAATCTTTGCAGCACGCATCCATTATTATGCATTTAAAGTTAAATATTGAATATTATATAATGTACACTAATCTCTAAAATGCTACAAATTAATTAATGGATAGGGGTGTTTACATTGATTCATGTGTTTTTGGGTGAGAGAGGTTCAGGAAAGACAAAGGCTTTAATAGGCACTGCAAATGAAAAGGTTTCAAGTACTGCTGGTAGTATGGTTTATATTACCTTTAGTAATAGGCCTTTGCTTGCAATTGACAGAGGTATTAGGTTTATTTCTACGCAGGATTATGGTCATATGGATTACAGTAGATTTTATGGTTTCCTTTGCGGAGTATTATCACAGGATTATGATATAGAGAGCGTATTTATAGACGATTTATTCTGTATTGTAGAGGGCAATTTAAGTGAAGCAGCACATCTATTTAGTTGCTTAGAAAATTTGGCTCAAAAAAATAATATTGAGATTTATATAAATATAAACTGCACCCAAGAAGGTGTCCCAGAGTACATGAAGAAATACTCTGAAAGTTTTGTAGCAGTATAAAATATCCTTATATAAGGCAAGGTAACGAATATTTTTATAGCTAACCGTCACCTGGATGATTACATCCTTATATAATGGAATTTATTTTGCAAAAAATTGATAGTTATAATGAGCATTTGTGACGGTTAGTCTATAGATTAGTTATTATCTATGAAATCCAAATATCAATTCTATTAAGGCAACAACAAGCTCAAAAAGAATAAGAATTATAACCATAATTTCAAGCTTTGTTCCTCTCTTTTCATGAGTTAAAGATGCAAAAACTTCTGTAATATCTTTAAGTATCTCAGTCTTATGAGTTATCTTTTTATATCTATCATCTATTTCGAATAATGAGGCTAACTCTGAAAAAAAGCTCTCTATATGTTCATTATTCCAAGCAGCTTTTGGCTTATCTAAAAGCATTAAATAAGATATAGTGTTATATTTGAATCTTAAAACCTTAGCAGAGGTTTTCGCTATTTCTTTATCGGACATATTAAACTTTCCTGTATCTAGATAATTTATTACATTTTCAATACTATCTAAAAGTTTATCTATATCTGTCTCTATTTTTCTCAGAGAAGTTGATTTTGCAAGTACTAAGGATATGATATCAAGGTAATATGGATTAAATTCACTTGCTGTTAACATATCATTATACAGTGCATATTCATATTCTGGGGAAACTTCTAGTCTATATGTGTCCATATAGTCATCAGGGAAATTATTTTTTAAGCTATCATCTATATCTTGAAGATATTTGATTACATCCTGAATTTCATGGTATTCCATGTTTATGAATACTAGAGCACCAAAATAATAGGCATATACATATTTATTATCAATTTGCTTTAGTATTCCGCTTAATCTGTTATCAGAAAGAACTAGGGGATCTTCCCACTTGAATTTTTTATTAATACCAAAATGAGCGGCAATAATATTTAGATTTATTTCGTTGCAGAGCACTAAGGATCTAAAATTCCAGCTTTGCATACAAACACTCCTTTACTAACAAGCAGTATTATTGGCAGCTGCGGTGCCAATCAACATGCATTAGTTCTTGAACAAAAAAAGAATTAATTTTTGAATTAATTCTAAGTAGTACTTATATTATTCAATTTTAACATAAAAGCAACTATATATACAGTTAAATGTTGATTAATATTAATTTTACTATTATACTTAGGAAGAAAGACCAAATTTGTAAAGCTAGGATTTTTAATGGAGGGATACATATGTCAAGTGTTGTAGATACACTTATTGAACGTGGTTATATAAAACAATTTACACATGAACAAGAAACAAGAGAGTTATTAGAAAAAGAAAAAATAACTTTTTATATAGGATTTGATCCAACTGCTGATAGTTTACATGTAGGCCATTTCCTTGCAATAATGATGATGGCTCATATGCAAAGAGCAGGGCATAGACCAATTGCCTTAGTTGGTGGGGGAACTGCTATGGTAGGGGATCCTACTGGTAAAACAGATATGAGAAAAATGCTTACCAAAGAAGACATTCAAGGCAATGTAGAGTGTATAAAAAAGCAACTTTCTAGATTTATTGATTTTGGTGATGATAAAGCTATACTAGCTAATAACGCAGACTGGTTAATGAATCTTAATTATGTTGACTTTTTAAGAGAAATAGGAGTTCATTTTTCTGTAAATAAGATGTTAACTTTTGAGTGCTTTAAGCAAAGATTAGAAAAAGGGTTATCCTTTCTTGAATTTAATTATATGCTGATGCAAGGATATGACTTTTTGGAGCTCAACAGAAGATATGGATGTGTTATGCAATTAGGTGGAGATGATCAATGGTCAAATATGCTTGCTGGTGTTGATCTTATAAGAAGGAAAGAAAGCAAGCCTGCTTTTGCTATGACATGTCAGCTTTTAACAAACAGTGAAGGCAAAAAGATGGGGAAAACAGAAAATGGTGCTCTTTGGCTTGATGCAAATAAAACTTCTCCATATGATTTTTATCAGTATTGGAGAAATATAGGTGATGCAGATGTGGAGAAATGTTTAGCGCTTCTTACATTTTTACCTATGGACGAAGTAAGAAGACTTGGTTCACTAGAAGGTCAAGAAATAAATCAGGCCAAAAAAGTACTTGCATATGAAGTTACAAAGCTTGTTCATGGTGAAGAAGAGGCTGAAAAGGCTCAATCAGGTGCTGAAGCACTATTTGGCGCGGGTAGAGACATGAGTAATGTTCCAACCGTAACTATAACAAGCGATATGATTGGAAAGTCATTGCTAGATGCTATTGTTTTCACTAAGATAGTACCTTCTAAGGGAGAAGGCAGAAGGCTCGTTGAGCAAGGTGGTCTTACAGTTGGTGAAGAAAAAATAACTGATTTTAATGCTGTAATGAAGGCAGAATATTTCAGCGATGGCTATGCAGTGGTAAAAAGAGGAAAAAAGAAATTTTATAAAGTAGTGATAGAGTAATAGTTAAGATATTAGGCGTAATATTATAAGTTTTATAAAAACTTAATATTATGCCTTTTATTGTATAACTGTAAGTTTCTTTTTTTTATTAATATAATAGTAGTTTTATACGATAAATTAATATAGTATCATTAGTTTTGGTTTAAAAGAGGTGAGAATATGCCCGGAATAGTTAATATAGGAAATTCCTATGATAATAGTTCTAAAAAGAACGTTGGAAAATTATCTTTTGAAGTTGGTGAAACTTTTTCTGCTAGGGTAGAGGATACCAATGAGTCTGGAAGTGAGATTATTTTAAAACTTCCTGATGGTTGGAAGTTTCCAGCTCAGTTGTCAAAACCACTTGAGGACACTCCACAGGGAATACTTAAGTTTCAAGTAATAGGCATGGAAGATGGAAAAATTCAAATTCAATTAGTCAACGATGGACAAAATCATAAAAGTAAGATTGATTCATCTATTGAGGAAATAATTAGAACCCTGGGTTTAGAAGGCGGTGAAGATGAATACAATCTTTTAATGAGTATGGCAAAACATGATATGCCGCTTACAAAAGAAAATATAGCTAATTTGAAAACCATATTGGATTTTAAAAATAAAGCGAAAGATAATAATGGTAAGACAGAAGAATTTATTGATAGATATTTATCTAGCAAAGGTTTGTCACCTTATAGCGAAGAAGGCAAACAAATAACCGCAAAATTACAACGCTTCTTTGAAAAGTTGAAGAGTATAAGTGAAAATGAGTTAATGACGCTAATAGAAAATGGAGTTGAATTAACTGGAGAGAATATTGAAAGTTTCAATAAGATATTTAAAGGTGAAGGGGTAATATATAAACAACTCCAGCAAGTGAAAGAAGGCTTAAATAGCAGCAGAGTACAAGATTTTCAGGCTTTTATGCTTAATGAGAAAAACTCTACCAAATTCAGTACAGGTGACAACAGGTTAACAGCTAAAAATAATTTAAATATTAATAACCAAACCTTTGAGGCTGCAATGAAAATAAATATACCATTAGCTGACAAGATTACGGGATTTATAAATAATGAAGATTTGATCAAACAGGCGGATGGAAAAGCTTCTTCAGAGGAAATCGCTGAATATAATGAAGAAGGTAATGTTGCTAGTCGTCAAGAAAGGGGTAGTAAGCTTGGAGAAGGAAGTAGTAAGCTTCAAGAAGTTAATATTAAGCAGCAGGATAATGAACAAGCCTCAAATATAGTGATAAAGTTCAAAGATATTTTAAAAGCTAATAACAGTATAGGAGATAAGCTGATAAACAATTATCTTAATAGTAAAGGTATTGATGTGAAAAGCTATCAAGCTAGGGAGGCAGCAGCAGTATTAGACAAGTTCTTAAATGAATTAAAAGGTGGCAATCTAGATAAAGGTATAGAAATTATAAGGAACAGTGCTGTGATTGATAAAAGTGTATTTGCAAAGTCTATAACGAATTTCACAGAAGCAAGCAATAATACTAGTATAAATGTTCATAGTGATAATGAAATAATGAGAGCATTAATTCGTAATAGAATACCTCTTACCCAAGATAACATTGAAGAATTAAAGGCCATGATGGATTTCAAAGATAAACTAAATGATGATAATTTTATGGAGAGCTTTGTTAAGAAACTTACAGTTGAGAAGAATATTGATGCCCGTGACTTAAAATCAAATAAATTTGGTGAAACATTAACTGGCATCCTAAAAGAAATACAGCAGTATAGTGCAGATGATATGGCATCATTTACGAAGGAAGTACGTGGCAAAAATAACCTAGGGTCGGAAGGTGTCCTTGAAAATAAAAAAGACGATGTTATTGAAATAAAAAGTGAAGTATTTAAAGAAGTACTAAAAGAAACAATAAATAGTGGTAGTAAGAATTTTAAATTACCAAATAGTGCTGATGAAGTTAAACAACAAATTTCTTTGAAGATGGATGATATGAAGCAGATAGTAAAGGAATTAATAAAAGGTATAGATAATAACTTTGGGGCATCAGATAAGGTTTTGGCTATGATTCAGGACAATGTAGGTGATTTTAAAGTATTTAATAACATCTCAAATAACTATTATTATATAGATGTACCTGTAAATTTATATAATAATGATTATCAATGTAAGCTTATAATAAAAGATGATAGAAGAAGTGGCAAAAAGATTGACTCTCAGAATGTTAAAATAGCTGCTTCTGTTAAAACAGTAAATATGGGTGTAGTAGATGCTTATATAAAAGTATTGAATAGAAATGTTAAAATAGATATAAAATGTGATGAAAAATGGATGAGAGCACTTGATACATTTAAGGAAATAATACAAAATAAAATATCTGATATGAGTTATAATGTAAATATAGATATCATAAAAAAAGAAAATGAATTAAACATAGTTGAATGTAGAGAGTTTTTTGGTAATGATGATTTTATTAGCATAAACACCTTAGTATGATAAAGATATTTTGACAATAGATTAGTATAATAGATAGGAAGTGAGGATGTGAGTATAAAAAGAAAGGCTGCTGCCCTAAAATACGAAGCCAATTATGAAGCGCCAATTGTTACTGCGGCGGGAATGGGTATAATTGCTGATAATATCATTAATACAGCTGATGAAAATAATGTGCCTATAGTGTATAATAAGGAATTGGCGGATTTATTAACTAATGTAGATGTGGGGGAAGCTATACCATCTGAACTATATGAAATTGTTGCAGAAGTAATAGCCTACATTATGGATATCGACGGAAAGGTAAATAAGAAAAGGTGATTTATTTATGGCTTTGTTCGCAATATCAGATCTTCACTTAGCTCTTAGTGGAGATAAACCTATGCATATTTTTGGAGAACAGTGGTATCAACATGATGAGAAAATAAAAGAAAACTGGATCAGTAAAATTCACACAGATGACACTGTGCTGATTGCAGGAGATATTTCCTGGTCTATGAGTATGGCAGAGGGGATGCAGGACTTGGAGTGGATTCACCAGCTTCCAGGAACTAAGATGTTTATTAAAGGCAATCATGATTATTGGTGGGGAAGTATTAAAAAATTAAATAATATGTATAAAGATATGAAATTTATACAGAATAACTTTTTTGCATACGAAGATTATGCAATCTGCGGTACTAGAGGCTGGACTAATCCTGGTGGTGAAAGTTTTACTCAACATGATGAAAAGATATATAAAAGAGAAGTTATAAGACTTAGGCTTTCATTGGATGAAGCAAAAAAAGCAGGTTATAATAAATTTATAGTTATGATTCACTATCCACCAGTAAATGATAAATTTGAAGAATCAGAATTTGTACGGATTTTTAAAGAATATAATGTTGAGAAGGTAATTTACGGTCATCTTCACGGACCTTCTCTGAGGAGAGTATATGAGGGTTGTCATGATGGAATAGAGTATATTATTACCTCCGCAGATTATTTAGATTTTAATCCTGTAAAAATCCTGCCTTGATTTTTACAGGTATTTTGTTAATAATCATATTAATGAATTCTTATATATAAATATTGAGATTTCACGCAGGAATACGTTTATCCGATGGCTACCGACCGTAATACTCCCGCTTCTACAAGCGGGAGATAACTGTCGCTACGCCCCTGGATAACGATTTCTAAGTGTCTTTGACACTAAGAACTCTGTTTATGGGAGAAGTGACGAGAAAAGTATGGATAAGAATATTAATCAATATAATGAAACTGCAGAATTGTTAAAAGTTTTGGCTCATCCAGTGAGACTTTGTATAGTAAGAGGGCTCATAGAAAATGGAGCATGCAATGTTACACATATGCAGAATTGCCTTGAAATGCCTCAATCTACAATATCACAGCATTTGCAAAAGCTTAGGACTTCTGGAATAGTTAAGGGTGAAAGATGCGGGCTTGAGATTAGCTATAAGGTTTGTAATCCAAAGGTTATAGAATTAATTGAAACTCTATTTAACCAGTAAAATAATGAGAAAAGGGGCTGTCGCATTAGCATAAAAAATATGCTGAGGCGGCAGCCTCCTTTTAACGTTTTGTGGAAATTTGTATAGTGATTTAAGATACGATATACTCTATAAATAAAAAATTGCGCACTTTAATAAGCCCTAGCTGAT
>JAUZPI010000103.1 GCA_030706015.1 Bacillota bacterium | reverse complement strand
CTACTGAACCTGCAGTTGTTACAGAACCTGTAATATTACCATCAACATTATCTGATGCAGTAAAGCCTGGGTCTACGAAAGGAGTATTTACCTCTATAGTTTCTTCGGCATTACCTTTAAGAGATAATATTGGTTTTGTTGAATCTACAACTTTTACTGTTCTAGTAACTGTATCTGCAATATTTCCAGATGAATCAGTTACATTATAAGTAACTGTGTAAGTACCTGGTTTGTTTGTATCGACATTGCTTGTAGTTACAATATCATTTGTAACATCTCCATAATAGTTATCTAATGCAACAGCACCTTGATCTATATATGAAGAATTAGCTTCGATTACTTCGGTAGGTAATCCATTTAATATAATTACCGGTTTTACGTTATCCACTACATTTACTGTTCTAGTAACTGTATCTGCAATATTTTCATGTGAGTCTGATACATTATAGGTAACTGTGTAAGTACCAAGCTTGTTTGTATCCACATTACTTATAGCAGTAATCATATTTGAAATATCTCCATCATAATTATCCATTGCAGTTGCTCCTGGATCGTTAAAAGCATTTTTAACTGCTACGGTCAACGGACTATCCCCTGTAACAGATATTACTGGCTTAGTAGTATCCACTACATGTACTATTCTTGTTAGAGTTGCAGTATTTCCAGCTTCGTCTGTTGACGTATAAGTTAATGTGTAATCTCCTACTTTTCTTGTATCAACTGTACCAGAAACTTGTACTGAACCTGTAATATCTCCATCTATAGCATCTATTGCTGTAAAGCCTGGGTCTTTATAAGAATCCACTGTATTTACCTCAATTGTATCTTCGGCATTACCTTTAAGAGATAATATTGGTTTTGTTGTATCTACAACTTTTACTATTCTAGTAACTGTATCTGCAATATTTCCAGATGAATCAGTTACATTATAAGTAACTGTGTAAGTGCCAGGTTTGTTTGTATCAACATTGCTTGTAGTCACAATATTACTTGTAATATCCCCATCATAATTATCTGTTGCTGTTGCTCCAGCATCTGTATAACTGCTCCCAGCGGGTAATGTCTCTGTACTATTTCCTGTTAATGTTATTATAGGTTTCACATTATCAACTACATTTATCGTTCTAGTAACTGTATCTGCTGTATTACCTGATAAATCGTTTGCGTTATAAGTAATAGTATAGGTACCTATTTTAGTTGTATCCACTGAACCAGTTGTCACAATACTGCTTGTTATGTCACCATAATAAGTATCATAGGCTTTTGCTCCTGCATCAGTATAAGTACTTCCTACTGTCACTGTGACTGGATTATCCTCATTTAGCGTAATCACAGGTTTTCCTGTATCAATTATATTTACTGTTCTTGTTACAGGATCTGCTGTATTTCCAGCAGTATCTGATGCATTGTAGGTAATAGTATATGTGCCTACTTTAGTTGTATCTACTGAGCCAGTTGATATGACTCTATTTGTGATGTCCCCCTCATAGCTATCATATGCCTTGGCTCCCGCATCATTATAAATACTTCCTACCTGCATTGTAATTGGATTATCTCCATTTAGAGCAATTACAGGTTTTCCTGTATCTGCTGTAAAGTTAACAGTAGTGTCTGCATATGCTCCACCCTCAGCAACCGCTTCAATGTTGGCCGTTCCTACTGCCTCATTTGCATTTAAAACAGTTGTTGCATTTCCATTAGCATCAGTTATAACAGTTGTATCTTGCAATAGCCCTAGAGATGTACTAAGCGCAACAGGTATACCTGCAGCATCTGAACCATCTACATTTTCCACATGAACAGTAATATTATTTAATTCACTAGCACTAGTTGAAGGTGTAGCTGATATAGTAACCGTTTGAGGTGCAAAAGCATAACTATTGTTGGTTGTATCAATAGGATTGTACTTATTATCAAAATACCATGAAAGGATGGCTTGCCTACTATAAGCTCCACCTGTTCCGCTTGTAAAGCCAACATATACATCATTTGATTGTAAAGTGGCGCTTAAATCAATATTATATGATAAAGTTGCAGCAGCTGGTCGTATGCTACTATTGCTTACTCTAACCTCAAGTGTGTTTGTTGACCCATTATAATCAACCCATGAATAAATTGGATTCCCACTTTTCAAATTTAAGCTTCCTAAGTTTTGGGTAGCTTTGGAAACAGTACTACCATTAATATCAATACCTACATGGTTATAATCTGGATCATTTATATACTCTCCAGTTACGGCATCTGCAGAATTAGGATTTTTAAAGGTATCAAACTCAATACCGACACTATTATTTATGCCTCCAAATCCAATTCCTCCACCAACTTTTCCTATAGTATTTTGCTGTGTATTAATTACAAATACTATGCCATCGGCACCACCGCCTGGATTTTTTGAAGGATCCGTATATCCTCCGTTTTGGTTGAATTTCATTACAAAAAAACTACTAAACGAAGCATTCTTGGCTACAGAAATCCTTTTTTGAAAAAATGCACTACCTTCCTGATTAGTGGAAGCCGGCGTCAATTGAATTTCATTGTTATTGTAGCTGGCGTTATTCCCAAGCGTTAGTAGTCCGTTGTCTAAAGAATTACTAAAATCACCATAAGCAAAGGTAATTCTTTGATCTGCGCTAGCTTTAACATTTAAGTTAAGATTCAGAGTTATAAGCTGAAAAATAAATATAAAGCTAACTACTAAACTTAATCTTTTTCGCATCTTTTTCATGTTTAATTCCCCCTCCTAAATTATGAACATGGCTATTTAGTTATAAGTTTAATTATAATTAAATAATAATTGTAATTAAATAACAGATTTTTCTAAAAAATACTTATATGATTTTGCCACAATTTTAGCAGATTTTTCGTCATATTACAACAAATTTTTAACAAAAATTTAATATATTTCAGAGTAACAATATCCTTAGTTATAGGTGAATAATTTTTGTATCATTATTAATACTAGAGTCAGATAAGTAATTTATTATGAAGTAAATTCGCAAATATTATGAAAGGAGGTAAAGAACGGATCGATTCAGTGGAATATTAAATCTATAGCTGATTTATGATCGGTTTTATATTATGGATTATCAAAGAGTAAATGAAATAATTCAGTCTAAGGATAGTATAGAAGTTATTTATAATGGAAGGTCTGTATGGATTGAGGATTATGATAAGAGAGAAAAGACAGCCTATGTAAAGGATATGGAGTCCCAGAAAATGATAAATGTATCAGTTGAAGAGTTGGAAGAAACGGGGGATCTTATTGACCCACAGGTTGGCTCAATATCCACAGATTTTGATGTCTAATTTAATGGCTCAGGGCATAAATAGCACCTGAGCTATTTATTTTTATGTGAACTGACAAACTTTCATGATCTATTACTAATTTACGAATCACATTATTAGGTAGAACCTTGACAATAAAAGTGAGTGGTATGTATAATGTATATGTAAAAATATGGAAGCGCATTAAGATTTGGGGGGAAGTTAAAATGATAATGGGTATAGATGTTGGTTACAGCAATACAAAGGTTTGTTCAAAAGAAGGGGTAGATATCTTTAGAAGTACAGTGGCACAGGGGATTGTAGATATTAATAAGTCTATTCAGATTGAGTTTCAGGGAAAAGAATATACTATTGGTGAAAACAACGGTATATTTAGTGTGAAAATTAATAAGATTAATGATATAGCTTTTAAGTTATGTCTCTTCACAGCAATAGCGAGGAACTTAAGAAACGGAGATGAAAATGTTGAACTTGTTACTGGTCTGCCAGTTCAATATTATAAAGAACAAAAAAGTGAGCTAAAGGAATCCTTAGAGGGCGTCAGTGTAAATATGATGATTAATGATAAGCCTATACATTTTTCTATTATAAAATGTGTGGTATTTCCTCAATCAGCAGGATTATTTGTATTAAAGCCTGAAAAGTTCTCAGGGGATAATATTGTTATAGATATTGGGGGAATGACAGTAGATGTAAGCTATTTTAACAATATGACACTTCAAGATTACAGAACCTATGAATTAGGTATGATAAAATTATATGATAAAATAGTTCAAAACATTAAAGCTGAATATGGAATAAGCTATGATTTATTACATGCACAAAATATAATAGACTCAAAGGAAGTTATAAAAGATGGACAAATTGTTGATTGTTCAGATTTAGTAAATCAAACACTTAAAAGTCATGCTCAATTAATTATAAATAGGGTTAGTGCAGGACTAGATCAATATGATACCTCTAAAAGACAATTTATAGGCGGGGGGGCATATATTTTAAGAGATTACCTTCCAACGGAAGTAAGCCAGGATGATATATACTCAAATGCTAGAGCATTTTATCAAATAGGAGTTGATAAATTTGAGAATTAAAAAAACTTTAAGTATACAAGGTGATGTATTGGAAAAGGCACAAAGGAAAGCAGATGAAATGTTTAGCGGTAATTTTAGCATATACATAACCTACCTTATTAATAAAGACTTACAGGGGATTACTGAGATAAAGAAATCAGAGGAGAGTATACATAAGCATAGCTCAGAAGTTAGCTGTGCTATAAGTCAAATACTTGGGGATTAATATATAAAAGTAAAGCGAGTAAACTTCTATAAAAGATAAGTTACTCGCTTTATTTTTTATGTGTCAAAGTAAATTTTAAAGAATAATATATAGTGTAAACAAAAGATAATAAGATTTAAAACGGGAAGGAAGTGTAGAACCAATGAGTTCAGCTTCAAAAGAGTTAGCTGTTTCTAGTAGCTGCAGTAGCGGTGGCTTAGGTGGCTTCGGGGGCTTAGGTTTCGGTAACTCATGGTGGATATGGATACTCGTATTCATAGTATTCTGTGGTTGCGGTAACTGGTTTGGCGGCGGCTTAGGTGGCTTCGGCGGCTTAGGTGGCGGCTTTGGCGGCAATTATGGAGGCAGACGTTCAAGCTCAGGAAGAAGAGGAAGAAGAGGAGCAGTAGTTGCATCTAATAGAGGTTTCTTTGGAGGTAATGGCTTCTTTATCTTAATACTTGTTGCAATACTTTTATTGGGTGCCAGCAATGGTAATACCAATATAATTAATGTAGATACAGATGATGGCGAAATTGATTAATAAATAATAATAAAATCCAAGGCCTATAGAAGGGGGTATTTAGGTTATGAGTAGAAGTGGAAGTTCTGGAAGTAATGTTGGATACACTGGATATGGAATGGGAATGGGATATGGAGCAGGGAACTGCTGCTGCAACTTCCCAACTCTAGTAATATTGATATTAATAGTTCTTCAATTCAGCAGAAGAAGAAGAGGATCAAGTGACGGAGAAGGCGGCGGAAGAAATCAGATTATAGATAACAGTATATTATTTATCATAGCTTTATTCTACCTATCCTGCTGCAATCCTTGCAAGAACGGATTAATGGGTGGATTAGGATTAGGATACTAAAATGGCGTTTAAGGAGGGGTAAAACCCTCCTTTATATAAAGAGGTGATTCTATGGCAAAACATAAGAATGCCAAAAATAAACCTGCAGAAGATGGTAATTTGGGAAATCAATTGGGTAATCTTATGAATAACGTGGATATGAATCAGATAATGTCATTATTAAACAATGTGGATATAAATCAAATAATGCCCTTATTAAACAATTTAGATATGAATCAACTACTTCCTCTTTTATCTGGAGCAACAGGTGGTGGGGATTTAGGTAACACTGGGGAAGTACCCGATAAACCAAAAGTAGTAAACAATCACCATAAAGTGCCATCTGGTAATAATATGCCTAGTGGAAAAGAAATAGATCTTTTATTAGCCTTAAAACCTTTAGTGAATGCGGAAAGAGCATTGTTAATTGATAGAGTAATACAATTTTATAATATTACAAGAATACTAAAGGATTTTCATAAGTAATAATATTTATGGATATCACAATTTATATCCATATGAATAATATGTAGTATAAACCAATGATGGATTATATTGCACATTGAGCCGGGCCCATGAAAGGGGGGTTTTTTATGAGTAGAAGTAGAAGCAAAAGCAGTGATAGAGGAAGCAATCAAGGTTCAGTTGGTATTTTACCTGTAGGCGGATGCTGTGGATTTGGAAATTGCACAAGTAGTTTACCAGCTCTTGTTATATTGATATTAATACTTCTTCAATTCTCAAGAAGAAGAGGATCTTCTGGTGGTGGCAGCGGTATAGATAACAGTATATTATTTATCATAGCTTTATTTTACCTATCCTGCTGCAATCCTTGCAAAAGAGGATTTGGAGTATATTAACAATTAAAGAGGGCGCTCGCCCTCTTTTTAGTAATTTGTAAAGTTAATTAACTAATAAACCCAAAATAGTAAAAAACATAGAACAATATCAATATGCTTAGCATTGATATCATTCTATGTTTAAATACATTAAACCGCTCTATAAAATAAACTACCTATAAGGGGGGCATAGCTTATGCATTATTAGATTTAAGTTCTTCTAGACATTTTTTACATATGTTTTTGCCTCTGTAGTTTTCTACGTCTCTAGCATCACCGCAGAATATGCATGCTGGTTCGTATTTCTTTAAGATTATATGTTCTCCGTCTACGAAAATTTCTAATGCATCTTTTTCTCCAATATCTAAAGTTCTTCTTAACTCTATTGGAATAACTATTCTACCTAGCTCGTCTACTCTTCTAACAACACCTGTTGATTTCATCTTATAAATTCCTCCTAAAAATAACAAAAATCGACTTAACTGATAATTAAATCATACCAAGTTACTTATAACAAGTCAATAGATTTTTATTAAAAATTAAGTAAAATAATTAAATTACGTAAAATTATTACTAAAAGCAAATAAAATTATATATAAGATATTAAAATTCGACAAGGTGTATATTAAAAATTTATATTATGATTATTGAAATTTTACACTTTATTCAAAAGTGCCCATATACCAATAGTATTAGTACACCTATGGAACTTAATTAGTTTTTGTAGTATTATTTTAATATATTGAGAAAATTAAAAAGTTTATAATAGATAAGAATATAAATAGTATAAAGGGTTAATAAATATTATGAGAGGTGGGGATTTAAATGTTTGGTGTTATTGATAGGTTTGAAGAAGGGTTTGCAGTGGTAGAAATGGATGAGGGTGGTATGGTTAATGCCCCTTTATGGAGAATACCAAAGGAGGCTAAAGAAGGGGATATACTAGAGTTTGGGGATACAGTTACCATAGATGCAAGGGAAACAGAAAAAAGAAAGAAAGAGGTAGAGAATTTGCTGAAGGATACATGGGTAGAATGAGTAGTAGTTATATGTGAGGTATGATTTTAGTAACTATGAATTTTTTTAGTGCGTACTTGTAGAAAGTCTGCACATTACGTATACTATTATCAATAGGATTTTATCACAACTTTATTCTACATAAAGTTTTTGATATATAATTATTTAATGAAGAGAGGGATAGCTATGAAGATAACAAAGGATATGACTATAGGTGAAGTGGTTAGAAACTTCCCGGAATCAGTTGAAACATTAATGAGTTTTGGAATGGGATGTATTGGTTGCCCAGCATCACAAGCTGAAACTATAGAACAGGCTTCAATGGTACACGGAATAAGCTTAGATGATTTATTAGCAGCATTAAACAAATAATTTACGGATACGTATATAAAAGGGCGTCTAGAGATAAAATTTTTATCCAGACGCCCTTTTATGCTAATATATCTAGGTCAATTATAAAGTTGCTAACTACTTATACGCGTTAGTGTTAAGTAGTTTATCTAGGGTGACAATATTGTATCCCTTTTCTTGAAGTCCTTTTATTATTTCTGGAAGTGCTTGTGACGTTGCAAATTTATCGCCATTACTGTGCATTAATATTATTTCTCCAGGACGAACATTATCAAGTACATTTTTTGCTATGCTGTTCTTATCCTTTTTTGCCCAATCATAGGTATCTGTAGACCATATAATTAATTTATATCCTCTTTCCTTAGCAATCTTTAGAAGGTTATCAGTTACAATTCCATAAGGTGGTCGAACTAGTGCTGGGGATACACCAATAATTTGTTTAATATAATCATCAGTTTTACCTAATTCGCTATTAATAAAATTTATATCCTTGTTATAGAATTCTGGGTGATCTAAGCTATGATTAAGCACTAAATTCCCCTCGGTATAGGCGCGTTTTACTACTTGAGGATAATTCTTAACATTATCGCCAATAAAGAAAAAGTTACCGTGAACGTTATTATTTTTGAGTATATCAAGTATTTTGGGAGTGATATTTCCATCTGGTCCATCATCAAAGGTTAAAGCAACTAGTTTATCCGTTGGTTGACCATTTAAAAAAACTGTTTCTGGATTTTTTTTTACCTCTTCAGTGACCTCTGCTTTCCATTTATTCAAAGACTTTTTTGCAGCTGCATTCATATTTGGATAACTCCCTCTAATTTCATATATGGTAGGTTGCTTTTTCTCAGGCAGGTTAGGAGTAATGCTTGGTGTAATACTATTACTCGATGTATTAATACTTTCCGTATTACTTGGTTTAATATATATACTATAAGCTATGCCAGACACTAGGCATAATGTTAATAGTACAATAGTAATAATAGTTTTTTTCATAAAGATCATCCTTTCGCATTATATTATATAACTTTTGATAAATAAAATTAAGAAATATAAGAAAAAAATTGTTAACATTTGGTTATATAATTTAAATTAGTATTAATTTTTGGTATTATTAATGTATAAACTTAAATTTAATATTCATCTTAAAGGGATATGGGAGGAATGATTTTATGACTAAGGTGGCGGAAAAGGAGTATGAAATACATTATTATGAGATTGATCAAAAAAGAAAAGCTCTAATCACTACAATAATAGATTTTATGCAGGACATAACTACTGATCAATCGAATCAATTGGGTGTTGGTATTGATTATCTAGATAAAAACAATGTAGCATGGGTTGTTTATAAGTGGGATGTTAGTATGGATAGGTATCCAGAATACACCGAAAAGATTAAGATTAGAACATGGGCTGCATCCTTTAGAAAATTCTACGGATATAGAGCTTTCGATATATCTGGAGGTAATGGAGAAAAAATAGGACATGCTATGTCTACTTGGTTTTTTATAAATTTAAATAACAGAAGACCATGTAAGGTTATTGATGAGATATGTGAAGCTTACGATACAAAAGAACTAGACACAAGTGATATCGATATTGAAAAGATAAAGGCTCCAACAAGAAATGATTCTGAAAGGGTGTTTCATGTTAGGTATAGCGATATTGATACAAATAACCATGTCAATAATGTTAAGTATATCTCTTGGGCGCTTGAAACAGTTCCTATGAATGTTATGCTAAATTACAGATTGAACAGAATTATAGTTAACTATGAAAAAGAAGCTAATTATGGAGAGATGGTGAAGTCAGTTACAGAGGTAACAGAGGAGGAAAAAGGCTATACATGCGTCCATGCCATTTTAAAAGAGGATGGAACAGTATTAACCACATTAAAAACTATTTGGAGATAATACAGATAACGAACATTTCAATAGATATATATGATAGCAGAGAAACCCATAGGGAATTTTTGAGTGTATGGGGATTCTCTGCTTTTTTTCTTTTACAAGAGATTATAAATTCAGCGTCGTTCATACTTTCGCAGCTATACGCTGGCAGCTTTAGCAGCGGCATATCCTGAACTCCAAGCCCACTGCAGATTGAAGCCCCCGCAGTCACCGTCAACATCAAGTATTTCTCCTGCGAAATATACATTAGGTATTATCTTAGATTCTAGAGTTTTACTATGTACCTGTGAAGTATCTATACCACCAGCAGTAACCTGAGAATTACTAAAAGAGTTTGTTTCGTAAACCTTAAATTGCCAACCTTTTAATAGAGAAATTATATTTTTCTTTTCTCTCCAATCAAGCTCATTACAGGGTTTATGTATATTTGATACATTAGCTTCTTTTAAAAGTATAGGAATAAGTTTTTTGTTAATTATTCCTATAAGTGAGTCTACAACACTTCTATAGAAGAATGCAGCCCAGTGATTTTCTAAGAAATCACTTAGTTCTTCAGTAGAATGATTTGGCATCATATCTATACTTAAAGTTACTTTATGGCTCTTTGATAGAGAGTAGGCTGCATTTCTGCTCAATTGAAGAATAGGTGGTCCAGATATGCCGTAATCAGTAAATAATACCTCGCCAAATTCTTTTCTTTGACAAATATCATCAATGATTATTTGGGCTAATCCATCAAGTTTTATTCCTGAAAGAGCCTTTAGATTTTTATAGTCTAATTTCAGCTGTACTAGTGCGGGTACTGCAGGTACTATATTATGTCCTAGAGCTTTAGCTAAGGAAAATCCAGAACCATCAGATCCTGTTTTAGGTGCAGATTTGCCACCGCAAGCAAGAATGATTTTATTGGCTTCATAGATCATAGAGTCATTACCCACCAATTGAAAGGAGTCTTTTTTCTTAATAATGTTTTTAACTTTAGTGTTTAGGTATACAGGGATCCCCCTATCTTCTAAGGTGAATCTAAGTATATCTAACACAGAGGATGCTTGGAGAGACATAGGATACATTTTTCCATCGTCTAGGGTTACTAGTGGTAACCCCAAAGAATTAAAGAAGTCTATAGTTTTCTCAACATTGAATTCCTCCAGCACAGAAGTATAGAAACCATTATTTTCACTGTGATATCTAGTTTTATCGGCACATTTATTAGTTATATTGCATCGTCCGTTACCAGTGGTTAATATCTTCTTACCAATTCTATCGTTACCTTCTAATATAGCTACATCACAGCCCATATCTTTTGCAGTGATGGCAGCCATGATGCCAGCGGCACCGCCTCCTATTATAATTAAATTATGTTTCAAATTAATCGCTCCGTTTCTTTAACCAAATATTATGTCTATTATATATTTTACTCTAAGCCCAATATATATTCTACTGAAACATAGTAAGTCACCATATTAGGCTATTTAGGTACATATTATGTGCGAATTAAAACTATAGAAGATGAGGTTTATATTACATTTGTATTATAAAATTCAGGTTGCTATAATTGATTATATCCTGATAAGCGTTATTAAAATTTTAGTCTGATATGAAGGTTTCAAATTTTAATAATAAGAAAGGATGATTATATGAAGATAAGGATAACTAATAAAGAACACAAGAACTTTGGACAGGTTTTTAGAGTATTAAAGATGAACAGTTCATCAATTCTAATAGATATAGATAATAAAAAAACTTTATTAGATAATGAAAATGTAGAGATTATACCTGAAAACATGTATGAGGAAACTATATATAGACATAAAGACGTATTAAAAATTAAGTTGAATAAAGGAATATCTATTACATTTTACACAGTTATTTTAGAATTCATAAAAAATAAGATAGGCGAGGATATATTTTGTATTGACGTTTTAAAAGATGGCATTTCCCCTATAAGAAAAAATATGTATGAGAAAACCCTGCTGCTTTTGATTAATGATATATATCCCTTAAAGGTAAGTACTATAGGAACAAAATACTCTAATGAATATAAAGTTACTATAAAGGATGTATTTGCGGATGATTTTATTGAACAATGCACAAGCGAGGTACAAGCATTGGAAAAAGATATAGAAGAAAAGACCTGTGTCAAGGAACAATGTATTAAGAGTATTGAAAAGATAATAAATTATGATAAAGCGGGTACAATAGAAAAGAAAATAATTAAAAAAGGGGAAAGTGATATATGGATGCCAGTGAATTTTTAAAATATAAAAATTGGGTTGTAGTAGGAGATGTTCTTAATACAAAGAAATATGCAAACAGAATATATAATGAGCTAAAAGAAGCAGGATATAATGTAGCAGGAGTAAATATGAATGGTAAAAATGATGGGTCATTTAATAAGCTTTCAGAGGTGCCGTTTAAAATTGATGTAGTAGACTTATGTATTAATCATGTTAAAGGATTAGAAGCAGTTACAGAAGCCGGCAGCAAGCTTCACATCGACAAGATTTTAATACAGCCAGGTGCAGAAAGTTCAGAAATATTGGATTATTGCAAGAATAGTGGTATTATAGCTATAGAAGGGTGTGCATTAGTTGAATTATCCCATGCAAGTGCTGTTAGGTAGGTTAGGGTGAGGTTTTAAAATACTAAAGCCTCACTAATTACTGGATTTCTTTGTGTGTAAGTATTCATTTCAATTAATAACCCAAAATTGTGAAACATGGGGGGAGTATAAATGTTAACTATATATGCAGTTTCAGACTCCATTGGAGAGACAGCAGAACAAGTTGCCAGAGCAACAGCTAGTCAGTTTAATGACCAGGTTGAAGTAAAAAGGATAACTTATATTAAGACCTTTGAGGATGTAACTAATTTCATAGACAGCATACAAAACCCTGATAAGGCGATGGTTATTTCAACAATAGTACTAATAGACGTAAGAGATTTTTTGGTTCAGAGATGTATTGAGAAAGGTATTCATATAAATAATGTTCTAGGACCTTGCATTAGTATGGCATCTAGGATACTAAATGTAATGCCGGATTATAAGCCAGGTGCTGTATGGCATATGGATGATCAGTATTATAGAAAAATTGAGGCAATGGAATTTGCTATTCAGTATGACGATAGCAAGGACAATAGTGGTATAAGGCATGCAGATATTGTTTTACTAGGTCTATCGAGAACATCTAAAACGCCTTTATGCATGTATCTTGCAAATAAGGGACTAAAAGCGTTAAATGTGCCTTTAATGCCTGAAATACCAATTCCACAGGAATTAAACGAAATAGATAGGAAAAAAATAATAGGACTTACTATAGACCCTATGCAGCTTATAGATATAAGGAAACATAGACTGGACAAGTATACTAGAGTTTCAAAAGACATAGAATATGCTAATGCTGAAAGAGTTTTAGAAGAACTCGAATTTGCTGATAGAGTTATGAAGAGATATGGCTGTAAGGTGATAGATGTTACTAAAAGAGCTATTGAAGATACAGCACTAATAATAATGGAGCATATTGGATATAATGAGCAAAGATAGGTAGCATACCACACCATACAAAAAATGTAAGCTAGGTGTCAAATAATAAAGGTAAATAAAAAAAAATAAAATATTTATAAAAAACTTGTTGACACTTAGTTTGTTTTTGTGTATTATATTCCTTGTCAGGTTTGAGCCGCAAGGCAAAAACGCAAAACAAGGCCCATTGGTCAAGCGGTTAAGACACCACCCTTTCACGGTGGTAACATGGGTTCGAATCCCGTATGGGTCATATTGTAAAATAAGTTTATGGGCGCATAGCTCAGCTGGGAGAGCATCTGCCTTACAAGCAGAGGGTCACAGGTTCGAGCCCTGTTGTGCCCACCATAAACATGGCTTAGTAGCTCAGTTGGTTAGAGTGCCGGCCTGTCACGCCGGAGGTCGAGGGTTCGAGCCCCTTCTAAGTCGCCAATTTTATAAATGTGCTGGCATAGCTCAATTGGTAGAGCAACTGACTTGTAATCAGTAGGTTGTGGGTTCAATTCCTGTTGCCAGCACCAGAAAAGCTTTTATAGAGAAATCTATAAAAGCTTTTTTTTATTAGGAGATAACGGCTGTTACACCACTGGATAATAATTT